>JAUIKJ010000095.1 GCA_030430835.1 Candidatus Hydrogenedentota bacterium | reverse complement strand
CAGGTCGCGAAAGACACCGGTCGCGTGGCCGAAGACGTAGGCGGCAAAGACAATTACCGCCCCGAGAATCGGCGAACTCATGGAGGACATCAGCAACGCAAAGGCCGTGATCAGGAGCAGCTTAAAGAAGATTAGCAGCACGGCAAGGAACCACACGCCGCCGAGCTCCCCGCCAAGCAACAAGACAAAGGCCGACGATGCGCCACACATCGCCAGGACCACAAGGGCCATCAGCGCACAAAGTCCCAGGTATTTGCCCAGAATAAACTCATGGCGATGCATCGGTTGGCTGAGAATCGTGTAGAGCGTGCGCTTGTCGATTTCCTTGTAAATCAGGCTCGTGCCCACAAAGATCGCAATCAGCGCGCCGAAGATCGACGTGGCCGCGAGGGTGATATCCTTGACGATCTTGATGTCCTGGCCAATACTGATCCAGCCCAGGGCCTTGGACCCGAAGATAACCACGGCTGCAAAGAAGAGCAGTACATAGAGCACCTTGTCGCGAACCGCCTCGCGAAAGGTATTTTGGGCAACGGCGAGGATACGGGTCATACCGCGGCCTTTCCGGCCGTCGCCGCTTCGCGGTCCAGCGTTTCGATAAAATAATCCTCCAGCCGGGTCTTGACCTGCAGGTACTCCACAAGGCTTCCGCCCAGCTGCTGAATCTCGCGTACCACCCGGTTGGCACTATCCGAATCACTCACAGTCAGGATGACGCGGCCATCCAGCACGCGGCACGACGCACCGAATTCCTTCAGTCCGCGCACCTGCGCCGCCGTCAACCCCGTGGCGATAACCTCGATCCGGTTTACGTGGTCACGGAGCAACGCGTCGATGGGACCTTCCTGCTTCATGCGGCCCTGGACCAGAATTCCGACACGATCGCAGATTTGTTCGACGTCGCCCAACACGTGGGAACTGAAGAAGACCGTCTTGCCCTCGTCGCGCATGCGCAGAATGAGTTCCCGGATATTCCGGCGTCCCACCGGGTCCAGACCGCTCATCGGCTCATCGAGGATCAAGAGTGGCGGATCCCCCACCAGCGCCACGGCGAAACCAATGCGCTGGCGCATGCCCTTGGAGAATCCCTTGATGCGCTCTTCCGCGATATCGGCCAAATCGAGGGCCTGCGAGAGACGTTCCCATTCCGCCGCGCGGGCCGAAGGCGAGAGGCCACGCATGCGACCATAAAATTCCACGGTCTCGCGCGGATTGAGGTATTCGTAGAAATACGGTTGCTCGGGGAGATAACCAAGATGCCGGCGCGTCGCGCGCTGGCGGATGTCTTCGCCGAAAATCTGGGCATCCCCCGCGCTGGGCTTCAGCAGCGAACAGAGCATCTTGATGGTGGTCGTCTTCCCCGCGCCGTTGCGTCCGAGGAAGCCATAGATCTCGCCCGTCTTCACATGGAGACTTAGCGCGTCCAGCGACCGCCGCCCGGACTTCAGGCTGCGGTAGACCTTGGTCAGTTCTCGGGTAACTATCGCATCCATTCCACACTACCTCCGCTGCGAACCCGAAACGGTGTCCTCCGTGCGAGATTTTACCGCGCAGGCGATTTCTTTGCCAAAACCATCGCCGCTTGATTGGCCACGGGGCCGTTGCTAGGGTGCCCTGAGGATACACGTCCACACCAAGGATTGAAACGATGCGGCCTGCCTACATGATTCTCTTGTCGCTGACCTTGACACTGACGCTTTCCACGGCGCCGGCGGAAGACGTGCCCGCGAAGAAACGCATGCCCGCGGCCATCATGTCCTTTCACGGCGCGGCCTGGCTCGAGCGCCCGGAGCGCGTGGAAGAGGAACGGCCGCACGAGGTCATCGAATTGATGAACCTTGAGGATGGCGATGTCGTCGCGGACATCGGCTGCGGCACCGGGTTCTATTCGCGGCGAATCGCGCGGGCCGTCGGCCCCAGCGGCAAGGTCTATGGGGTGGATATCCAACCGGAGATGCTTGCCTTCCTCGAGGAATACTGCGCCGAAGAGGGAATCGAGAACGTCGTCCCGGTGCTGGGGGATGAGGTGGACCCGAAACTGGAGCCGGGCACGATCGACTGGATGATACTCGCCGACGTATACCACGAGTTCCAGCAGCCGAAACCCATGCTCGCAAAGATGCACGCGGCCCTGAAGGACGATGGCAAGATCTGCCTGCTGGAGTACCGTCTGCTCGGCGAGAGCGCACAACACATCAAGCTCGAACACCGCATGTCAGTGCGTCAGGTCCTCGCGGAGTGGCAGCCTGCGGGCTTTGAATTGGTCGACCTGCAGGAATTCCTGCCCAGCCAGCACCTCTTCATCTTCCAGAAGCGCCCCGGCTGCGGCGAACGGTAGCCCGGGGTCCCCGACCCCGAAACCATCGCGGCGCTACGACCGCAACGTATCGAATGCGTCGTGCGTGGCGCACCACCCCGGGCGATTACTCCGCCCCGCCGCGCGTGGCGCGCGCGTAGTCTTCGGGGGTATCGAGGTCGACCAGTATCCCCGGGTCATCGACCACCACCTCGCACACCGCGTCCGGGTGCGCCTGAAGCAACCCACGCAGGCCGGTGTCGTCGTAGCACGCCAAAATCTCCGCGCGGTAGCGGATGCTGAAAAGCAAAGGGTGGCCACGCCGCCCGGCAACGACAGGCACCAGAATCTCACCGGCGCCCGCCGCGAAGGCATCGACCAACTGGTTTACCAGCACGGGCGGAATGTGCGGCTGGTCGCATAGACACACCAACACCGCATCCGCATCGTCCGCGATGGCGCGTAACCCGGCACGCACGGAACTGAGCATGCCGTCGTGATAGTCCGGGTTTGCGACACACACCGCGGGAGTTCCCTGCAATACCACGGCGACTTCGTCCGCGCGGTGGCCGGTCACCACATGAATCGCCTGCACCTTCGCGACCTGAAGTTCGGAAACGATGTGTTCAATCAGCGTACGCCCGTTCCAGGGCAGCAAGGGTTTCGAGCGCCCCATCCGGCGGCCTTCACCGGCCGCGAGCACGATGGCTTCGACGCGAATCATGTCGGCGCGCGGAAGAAGAGCAGCAGGCCCGCCACGAAGAACACCGTGTTCGCGAGCCACGCGGCGGCCAACGGGGGCAACAGTTCGAGATGTCCCATGCCGATACCGAGGTAGAAGAGCATGAGATAGACCAGCCCGATGACAATCCCAGCCGCGAGTCCCGTGGCAATCCCGCCCCGGCGCAGGCGGAGGGCCAACGGCGCGGCGATCAACACCATTACGAAGCACAATGCGGGCCGTGCAAACTTCGCATGAAAATCCACCCAGTGACCGGAAGCCGGCACACCGATTCGCTCGGCCCGGTGGATGTCCGCGAGCAGGGTCGCGGCCGACTTGGTGTCGGCGGACTCTTCGAGCGCGAAGAGCTCTTCCGGGGTCTCCGTAAAGGGCGCGGGCACCTGGGTGATGCGCCGATCAGTACCGGCCCCCTGGCCCGCGAGGTCGAAGCTCCCCTGACGCCCGTCTTCCAGCAGCCACTGCTGGTGTTCTGCATCCCACCAGATCCGGTTGGCACGGATCTCCTGCACCACGCCGTCCTTGATCTGATGAAGAAACACATCCTGTCCGGTTTGCGCCATGCGGTTGAAGTAGAGCACATGACAGGACCAGCCATCGCCCAGGCGCGGCCAGCTCACGGCGCGCGTATTCGCGGCGGCGTAGCTGTCGAAGTACTCGTCCTCAATCTGGCGCGCGACGGCATTCGCCTCAACGCCCACCGTCTCCTGTGCGGCAAAGACCAGCCCGGCCACCACCAGCGCCACGGCCAGGGGCGCAAGCGCGAAGCGCCGTACGCTCACGCCGCCCGCGAGCATCGCCGTGACTTCGTTGGCCTGCGCGGAACGGCCCAGGACCATCAGCGCCGCGACCAGCACGGCCATGGCCATGGCCTGATACTCGAAGAGGATCGTGGGGATGAAGGCGGCGTAGTAGCGCACGGCGACCATGCCGGGCACACCATACTTCACCAGCGCGTCCTGCCGGTGGGTCAGCAAATCGATGATCACAAAGAGCGACACGATCGCCAACACAATCTTGAAGGTCGTGGCGAGAAGACGTCGCGCGAGATAGCGATCGAGCAACGTCATATCCGGTCGAGCCTCAGCAACAACCCACACCCTGCGAGACACAAGAGCAGATTCGGAATCTGCCCAACGCCCACGTAAACGGCGAGCGGCTGCATGTTAAAGGGATCGAAGGGAATCTCGATACTGCGCCGCAGCGTGAAGTAGAGCGCGATGATGATGAACCCGCTGGCGAAGGTGAAGCTGCGGCCGGCGCGACGCGTGCGCGCGCCGATGGGGCCGGCCACGAAGGCGACCGCGAAACACATCAGCGGAAAGGCGAGGCGGTCGGCGATCTCCAGCCGCATCTGCCGCAACTCACGCGCGTCGGGGATACTGCCCGATTCGGCGTAGGCCGTTGCATAGCGCGTCTCTTCGCTGAGCAGTTGCCGCAGGCTCAACCCTTGCCGCGCGCCGGGCACGTAGCGTTCGGACGCGCCGGGGATCTCCTGACTCAGGTGGGCGAAGGTCAGCTTGCGCTGCACGTCGTCGGGAATGAGATAGCCGTTGCTGAGTTCGATGTAGCTCTTGCCGTTGTTGCGGGTGACCTGCGCGGAGTCGGCATAGAAGGCCTCCAGTTTCCCCTGATCATCCGGCTTGAGAATCATGATGTCGCGCAGTACGCCGTTCTCTTTGCCGCCGATGAACACGCGCCAGCCGCCAAACTCGTGCATTACGCGCGGCGGCAGAGAATCGAGCGTAACGCGCAGGGGCAGATCGCTGCCGACGAGGTAGGCCAGTTGCCGGTAGGCCCAGGGCTGCGCCTGATCCAACACCCAGAAACACACGCCGCTCAGCGCCGCGCCGGTCAGAATGATCGGCAGCGCAATCCGCTTCAACGACACGCCCGCCGCCTGCAGTGCGACAATCTCGAGGTGCTGCGCCATCCGCCCCGCGGTCAGCAGCACGCCGATCAGAAAGGTCACCGGCACAATAAATCCGATGGACGCCGGCAGCGCATAGAAGGAGATGAGGCCGACATCCGAGATCCGTAGCGGCAGGAACGGCATGTCGTCCAGCAGCGCGCCCAACTGCTCCTGAATCCCGCCCGCCACCACCACGACACAAATCACCAGCGCCGCCAGCAAGGCCGGCAGCCAGATTTGCTTCAGGATATAGCGGTCAAGCAGGAACATGCGGTGCGTCTTCGAATCGCCTTGGGGAAAACGCGGATCATAGCACGCGGAAGCGGGTCCGTTCGCGGCTTAGGCCGTGCCGCACCCGCCGCCACCCGGCGTTTCGATGATGACGGTGTCACCGGGCGCCACGGCCAGCGCCGCATGGCCCGGCAGAGATTCTTCACTGCCATCGGCCCAGCGCATCCGGTTCGCCCCCGGCGCGCCGGGGGCGCCGCCCGCGAGGCCATAGGGCGCCGTGCTGCGTCGTTCGCTCAGAACGCTGAGGTGCATCGCTTCGCGGAACTCGACCGCCCGGCGGATGCCGTCGCCCCCCGGCCAGCGGCCCGCGCCGCCGGATCCGTGCCGGATGCTGAACGCCCGCAGGACCACGGGGTAGCGCGTCTCCAGGATCTCGGGGTCGGTGATGCGGGTGTTGGTCATGTGCGTGTGGACGGCACTCGCCCCGGCAAAGCCCGGCCCCGCGCCGGCACCGCCACAGATCGTCTCGTAGTAGCCGAAGCGTTCGTTGCCGAAGCTGAAGTTGTTCATCGTACCCTGACTCGCGGCCACGACCCCGAGCGCGCCGTAGATCACATCGCAGATGCGCTGCGACGTCTCCACGTTCCCCCCGGCCACCGCCGCCGGATATCGCGGCGCGAGCAGACTACCCTCGGGAACTCTCACGGTGATCGGGTCGAGACACCCGCCGTTCAGCGGAATGGCCTTGCCGACCAGCGTGCGGAATACGTAGAGAACGGCAGCCATCGTCACCGCGCGCGGGGCGTTGAGATTGCCGGGGAGCTGCGGGTCGGTCCCCGTGAAATCGACGGTGGCCGCCTCGCCGCGCACGGTGATGGTGCAGACGATCCGTGCACCGCTGTCGAGGGTGTCCTCAAAGCGATGTTCACCGTCGTCGAGTTCACCGATCCGCGCGCACATGACGGCCGCGGCGTTCGCGCGGACGTGTCCCATGTAGGCCTGCACCACGGCCACACCGTGGCGTGCGCAAAGCGCGTGGAGCTGCGCCGCACCGAAGGCGTTCGCGGCGACCTGCGCGCGTAGATCGCTGAGTCGTTCCTCCATATTGCGCGCAGGATACGGCCCGGTCCCCAGCAGCGCGCGGACTTCCTGTTCCAGAAATGCACCGTCGCGCAGCACCGGCACCGCGTGAAACACGATGCCCTCCTCGTCGATGCTCTTCGAGAAGGGCGGCATGGAACCCGGCGCGATGCCGCCGATATCGGCATGGTGCCCCCGGTTCGCCACGAAAAACAGAATCAATTCACCGGCCGCGTCGAAGACCGGGGTCACCAACGTAACATCGGGTAAATGCGACCCGCCGTGATAGGGGTCGTTGGTAATGAAGGCATCGCCCGGGCGCATGGCCCCGCCGCGCGTGGCGATCACCGCCTTCACGCTCTCGCCCATCGCGCCGAGGTGCACGGGGATGTGCGGTGCATTCGCGACCAACTCGCCATCGGGATCAAAAACCGCGCAGGAAAAGTCGAGTCGTTCCTTGATGTTCGCGGAGTGACTCGTGCGTTGCAGGGCCCCGCCCATCTGCTCGGCGATGGACATGAAGAGGTTGTTAAAAACCTCCAGACGCACCGGGTCGCAGGCCGTATCTTCGTGCGGTCCAACGTCCATCGCGGCAACGGTGCGCGCAAGTACCAGGTCCCCCGTATCGCTACACGCCGCCGACCAGCCGTGCTGCACGAAGATGGTGGAACTGGCATCGCTCAACAGCGCGGGACCCTCGATATCCGCATCAACGGGCACGTCCGCCACGCGGTACACCGGCACCGAAGGACATTCGGTATCCGTCCATAGTGTTACGTGATCCACGGGATGAAGCGTGGCCGGGACTTCTTTCCGCGCCTTATCCTTCGGCGCACCCGATGCGCCCGCCGCACTGTGTACCCGCGCGTTCACAATCTCGATGGTGCGCCCCGGCTGCGCGAAGCCAAAGCGTGTACGATGTTCGGCTTCGAAGGCCGGCTGCAATGCCTCAATCTCCGTGGACATCGATACGTTCAGCACCGTGTCGGTGCCGGCATAGCGCAGGTCCACGCTGCGCGCATGCGCCACGGGGTCAGGCCCCGTCAGATGACGCGCGTTCCCGGTTTCGAGATTCGTGAAGATCGGCTCCAGCGCGGAACCCGCTTCCACATTCAGCGGCTTCAACACCGGCGCGACTGAATCATGCGTACGTTGCGCCGCGCCGATGCCCCAGGCGCTTAGCACGCCCGCATAGGGGCTGATAAGAATCTTCTTCATACCCAGCGCATCGGCCAGTTCGCAGGCATGTTGTGCGCCCGCGCCGCCGAAACAACACAGCGCAAAGTCCTGCACATCCAGCCCGCGGCCGACGGTAATCTTCTTGATGGCCTCCGCCATGTTCGCGTTCGCGATCTGCACGAAGGCGGCGGCGGCTTCCCGGACATCCATACCGCCGATGGCCTGCGCGAGATCCGCGATACGCGCGTGCGCGGCGTCGGCGTCCAGCGGCTGATCCGCCTGCGGCCCGAAGCAGGCCGGGAAATACGCGGGCTGAATCCGTCCCAGTACGAGATTGGCATCGGTAATCGTGGCGGGGCCGCCGCGCCGGTAGCAGGCGGGTCCCGGGTTTGCGCCCGCGCTCTCCGGCCCCACCTGCAGGCGGCCGTCTTCATACTTGAGGATGCTGCCGCCACCCGCCGCGATGGTTTCGATCTGCACCATCGGCGCCTTGATGCGTACCCCCGCCACGCGCCGCTCGTAGTCCATTGCCACCCGAAAATCAACCACGCTGCACACGTCGGTCGAGGTGCCGCCCATGTCGAAGCCCACGGCACGTGCCGCGCCGTGCGCGCGGCAGACCGCCTCGCAACCGTGCGCCCCCCCCGCGGGCCCGGAGAGGATCGCGTTCTTCCCGGAGAAGCCGTCCGCATCCGCGAGGCCGCCATTGGATTGCATGAAGTAAAGCGGAGTTTCACCGAGTTCCGAACGGACGCGCACAATGTAGTCACGCATGACCGGCGTGAGATAGGCATCCGCGACGGTCGTGTCTCCCCGGCCCACCGCCTTGATTTCGTTCGCGGTCGCGTGACTCAGACTGATCTGGGTGAAGCCCAGTTCTCGCGCCAGGTCCCCCGCGATGCGCTCGTGTTCGGGATGGGCATAGCTGTGGAGAAACATGATGGCGACCGAGTCGATACCCGCGGCGCGTGCCGCCGCGAGATCGGCGCGTAGCCGTTCCCGGTCCAGCGGTGTGCGCACGCTTCCATCCGCCAGCACCCGCTCCCCCGCTTCGATAATCTGCGCCGCCAGTTGGGACGGCTTCTCGATTGCGAGCGCGAAGATCTCCGGCCGATCCTGATAGCCAATCTCCAGCAGGTCCCGGAATCCGGCGGTGGTGACCAGCGCTACCCGCGTGCCCTTCCGCTCCAGCAGCGCATTCGTCGCGAGCGTGGTCCCCATGCGAACCTCCGCGATCCGTTCCGTGGGGATAGGCGCGTCCGCGGCAACGCCCAGTAGATCACGGATCGCCTGCAACGGCGCATCCGCATAGTGCTCCGGGTTTTCGCTCAGCAGTTTGCGAACATGAAGTACACCCTGCGGATCCCGTGCGGCCACGTCCGTAAAGGTCCCTCCGCGATCCATCCAGAAGTGCCAACCCGATTTGCCCATGTCGATGCTTCACTCGCCCCGGTCTTCGTTCCTGTTGCTGCCAATCTAGCACATGGAAACGGCCTTGAGCCCGTAGCCCGGCCCCGAACGGCAACGCCCCGCCGCGATGGTTCGCGGCGGGGCATCGGTCTTGTGCTGGGGGGTATTGTCTTAGTAGTTCGATCCCGGCCAGGGGACGCTCTGGTAGAAGCCGGATTCGAGCCCTTC
>JAUIKJ010000094.1 GCA_030430835.1 Candidatus Hydrogenedentota bacterium | reverse complement strand
CCTCTCTGTCCAGGGTTGCGGATAGGGGAATTATAACCGCATTTCGCGCACATTGCCCGATCTGCCGCGATACCCCCCTTATTCACGGCCTGCACCGCACCTCCAAGAACGCCGTCCCACCAGCGCGGGGTTGACACCGGCCCTCAATTTCGGGGCGCGTAGCGGCGCAGGGCGCCGAAAAGGCGCCGATATATGAGCCAGGAATCCCGGAGTTTATGGAAATGGGACGAGGGATTGTCCGCCTCGTAGATGGTCTGGATCGGTTCGGAGGCCAGGGTCCAGCCCTCGCGCACGGCCTTCACGATGATTTCCATCTCGGTCTCGTAACGCCCGCCGGCAACAGTCGCGATCACGGATTCCGCGAAGCGCCGGGACAACAGCCGGTAACCGCTCTGGGTATCGGGCAGACGGCGGCCGAGGAGCGTGGCGGAAACCGCGGCGGTCACCTCGTTCCCCACGCGGCTGCGCAGCGGAACATGACCACCACCGAAGACCCGCGCGCCGATGAGCAGGTCGGCGTTCTGTGCGGACTGCGCCGCGCAAAGCCGCGGGAGTTCACCGGGGTCATGCTGGCCGTCGGCGTCGAGCAGACAGACGGCCTCGGTCTCGGGCCGCGCCAGCGCCGCACGGAGCCCGGTGAGAATGGCGTGCCCCTTACCGCGGTTGGCAGGATGCGACACAATCTGAAGGTCGAGACCGGCGAGGGTGTCGAGGGTGTCGTCGGTGCAGCCATCGTCAACCACGATCAGGGAGACGCCTTGTGCCAGCACCCCTTCGACCACGGGACGCAGCCGCGTACCGGCGTTGTAGCAGGGGATCACCGCACCTATCGACTCCATCGACATCGTAGCGCGGCCGTCCTAAAGGCCCGTATCGGCGATGAAGATCTGGAAGAAGTCCTTGCCTTCGTAGTTCTGGACGAGATTGCCGCCGGCGTCCTTGGTGGGGACGGCCTTGTTGTAGGCGATCTGCGTGCCGTCGGGCGAGACGGTGGGGCGGCTGCGCTCGGGGCCGTCATCACCCGGGACGATGCGATCGATGTCGCCCGTGTCTACGTGCCACGCCGCAATGCCGTTGT
Organism: Candidatus Hydrogenedentota bacterium; assembly: GCA_030430835.1. GTDB lineage: Bacteria > Hydrogenedentota > Hydrogenedentia > Hydrogenedentales > JAEUWI01 > JAUIKJ01. The sequence goes on along the minus strand of JAUIKJ010000094.1, from coordinate 8,035 downwards.
TCTCGTCCACGTAGAAGACGATGTTCTTGCTCGGGTGCCAGCGGACGCTCGTCGAGGTCTGCTCCGGCAGGCGCGTGATCGCCGGTGCGAGCGGTTGCGCCGTTCCGGAGATATCGTAGCCGCCGGCGGCGGGCATCACCGTGACTTCATAGGGACCGGCCTCGGCAGCAACCGGCTTCCAGGTCACCACGATCCACTTCCCGTCGAGGCTGCCGCGCAGGATGCCGTCCGGCTCGAAGCCGGGCATCGTGTTCGCATCGGTCAAGCGACGGATGCTGACGCCCTTCGGCGGCGACGGGAAGCGCGTGGCGGAACCCGCGTCGGCTGTGGTGATGTCTACACTGCGCGGCACATCGATCATGAAGACCGCGCGTTCGAAATCTTCGCCATTGGCGCTGCGCACCTGTCCGATGAAGACGCGCTGTTCCCCCTTCGCGCCGACCCAGGAATCCCCCCAGGCGCGCTCGATCTCGCCGGCCTTTGCCGTGCCCTTGGGCGCGACAGGAACGAGCAGCGCGAAGTAATGCGTTGCGCCCTCGGGCGCGTCCGGGTGCGGCTCGAGGTAGCCGATACTGCGCTCGTAGTTGGTGAGCAGGAAATCGTCGTAGGTGAAGCCGATGCGCGATCCGTCCGCGCTGTACTCATGCCGGTGCGTGCCGCCGCGGTGCGCACCGGGCAGCGTGTCCCGATCCGTGGCGATGTCGCGGTGGTCCACCCAGGTGACCGTGCCGCTGCCGTCCGTGGGGACGGACGCGCCGGTGCGGTTCGGCTTGCCGTAGGGGCCGCGCGTGCCCAGCGTAGTGACGGGCGGGCCATGGATAAACAGCACCTCGTACGCCACCGGCGAATGCGACACCGCGCCAATCCCCGGCGCGGGCCGCGCCCCGGTCACGATGGCCTCCGGCCGGTAGAGCACGGTCTCCACGCCCGTGGCGATATCCACCTTCTCGATGGTCTCCCCGTGCTCGATGCCCGGGCCAACCGTCTCCCGCGTGTCATAGACGAGAATACTTCCGTCGGGCGAGAAATTGTCGTTGTGGTCCAGGTCGTGGCCCTTGGGGGAAAAGGTGAGCTGGCGCTCGTTCGCGGGTGCCGCGGCGGCCATAAGAAAGACTCCTGCAAGGGCTATGAATCGGGTGAAAGGCATGCCCCGGAGTGTAGCAGGAAGATGCCGGACGGTCGAACCGCCACCCGCCCATCCATTGAGCGGCCCCGCGTCCCCATGCTAGACTATGCGTCCTTCCCGCGCATTTCCTGCGGGCGGTTAGCTCAGCTGGTTAGAGCATCTGCCTTACACGCAGAGGGTCGTAGGTTCGAATCCTACACCGCCCACCATATTCTCCTCGTACTTGTAGCCGCGATCCTTCGACGCTGCTTGTCTCCCTTATGAAGGGGGTGCCCAGCGGGCGGGGGATATGACGCGTCGGCATGGACCTGTAACAGACGCGCGTGTCGTGAACCTTACATCCCCCTATATCCCCCTTCGAAGGGGGACAAGACGGCATCACATCCACGCATGAACGCTGATGTTCCGGCAATCATTCCTGTTCGGTTTTTCGGCGAGTAGCGGACGGCAGTATTTCCGCGTCTTCCCCTACTCCACTCCGCCGAAGCCGATGTCCCGGCGTGCGGTGGAGATCGTGATGGTGAATCCCGCGACGACGTCGAGCAGGGACATGAGGGTGAGGGTCATGAAGGTGGCCGTGCCGGCGCGGGCCACGACGATGAACTCGATGAGGAAGATCACGAAGACGCCCATGGACAGGGCGTGATCGATGATCGCGCCGCGGGAGGTGCGGGTGGCCTTCAGGATCTCGAAGTAGAGCAGGATCACACCGATCATCACGAAGATATCGCTGACGCGCAGGTACATGGCCTCGTCGTTCGCCATGAGGGGGATCTTGATGACCTCGGGGTTCGTCACCAGCGCGTCGCTGGTAAAGGCGACGAGGTTGTAGGCGACGAGCATGATGGCGAAGAGCGGGAAGTAAAGCAGGTATTTCACGGTGAGATTCCCCCGGTGATGGTGTGCGGCCAAGAAGGCACGATGGTAGCACCCGGTTCGCGCGGGTGACAATTCAATGTAGCCCAATGGCGCATTGATGGGCGGGCCGACGGACGGGGTGTTGCTTGTCAGCGCATGCCGGAATCAGAGCCGATGCGTGCGGCGTGCGGCGTGCGCCTCTGCGGCTCTACTTCACGGCAGGAACGCTCCCAAACGCGTCATTCCCGCGCAGGCGGGAATCCACCAACGTGCATGATGACTGTCCGTTAAGCGTAACGCGTAGTGCACGACGACATGACGCAGGTCGTTGTCCCGCGATAGAAGTCGTTCGAAAGAATTGTTGCCGTCATCCGCGCTGGTGGATTCCCGCCTTCGCGGGAATGACGGTGTGCGCCAGTGTATGGAAATTCCTAATTTCCTGACACGTACAGCCTAAGCAGACTTCTCAAGGAGCTACGTCGGAAAAGGCGTTGATGCTCGGTGAATCGCAGTGTCGAGCAATGCACTTATCTCGCTTAGGAGTGCGTCTGGCCCGTGGTGCCATAATCCAATTACCAAATTGAGCGCAGGAAGCAGGAATGCAGTAGTCATAACCGCGAGCAAGGAAAGTCGCGTTACGAATAGCATATCGGATGATTCATTCTCTGCTCGGAGCTTTTCTTTGATCTTCCTGCGTCCGAATAGGAACACGACGCAAGCGAAGCCGAATGGACCAATTAAGAGTCCAATGGGATCTCCGCTGATCGACGTGTCGAAGATCGCATAGTGGTTTGCATAAGCCGTGAGTATTGCCGTGACAGTTACAAAAAGGAACTGCCCGATCAATATTAGTCGAACCTTTTCTTTCGTGAGAATCCTAAAAACGATTGATGCAAGAAGGACTGGCACGGCAAATACCGAAGTGACCATCGTTTGCGGAACGGCCCAGCCTGCGGCGCTCGAATAATCAAATGATCGCGCATTGGCACTAAGCAAGAGAGTTATAAGTTGCCCAAAGACGATATAAACTAGGGCAAACCATGAATACACCGCAAAGAAAATTCCTACGTATAGAGCGAATACTACACGATCATCACGATGTTGATGAGTTACTTCGTCAGCCGTGCCGAAGTTTTTCTTTGTGAGTTCCATGTCACTAAAAATAGCACAATTCTAATTCGAAAGAAATACAGCTATCTCAAGAACCAATGTGGCGCTTCACGTCTTTGACAGAACCGGCCCCGCCGCGTTGCCGCGGCGGGGCCGGTGATGTTCAGGATGTCTTGCGTTTAGTTCGCGGAACCGTCGTCGACGAGTTCGAAGATACCCGCGCCGCCCATGCCGCCGCCGATGCACATGGTGACGAGGCCGTACTTGACGCCGCGGCGCTTCATCTCGTGGAGGAGCGTGGCGGTGAGCTTGGCACCGGTGCAGCCGAGGGGATGGCCCAGGGCAATCGCGCCGCCGTTGACGTTGACCATCTCGGGGTCAAAGCCCATCTCGCGCACGACATGCAGCGTCTGCGTGGCGAAGGCTTCGTTGCACTCGACGAGGCCGATGTCCTTCGGCTCGATGCCGGCGATCTTGCAGGCCTTCTTGATGGCCGGGATCTGCGGCGGGCCGAGGTATTTCGGATCGCCCGCTTCCACGGTCCAGGCGAGCATCTTGCCAATCGGCTTGAGGCCGTGCTGCTTCACGGCTTCGCCGCTGGCGAGGACCGCAGCCGCAGCGCCGTCGCTGGTCTGCGAGGAGTTGCCGGCGGTGCACACGCCGAGCTTCGGCGAGGCGGCGAAGGCGAGGCGCAGGCCACCGAGCACTTCGGCGGTGGTGCCTTCGCGCGGGCCTTCGTCGGTATCGAAGGTGGTGGTGCCGCCCGCGGTCTTCACTTCGACCGGTACGATCTCGTCCTTGAACTTGCCTTCCTTGATCGCGGCAACCGCGCGCGCATTGCTCTGCGCGGACCACTGGTCGGCTTCTTCGCGGGTGATGTTGAAGTCGCGCGCGACATTGTCGCCACAGGTACCCATGGAGATGTAGACCGCGGGATGTTCGTCGACCAGCGTGGGATTCGGCGAGGGCTTCTGACCGCCCATCGGGATCATGCTCATCGACTCGGTGCCGCCAGCGACCGCGAGGTCGAGCATGCCAGCCTGGATCTTCGCGGCGACGATGGCGAGGGCCTCGGTACCGGAGGAGCAGAAGCGGTTGATGGTCATCCCGCTGACCGTGTCGGGCAGGCCGGCGCGCAGCAGCGCGATGCGCGCGACGTTCAGGCCCTGCTCGGCCTCCGGGGTCGCGCAGCCGAGAACGACGTCCTGGACGGTCGCGGGGTCGACACCGGCGGCATCGACGGCGCCCTTGATCGCGGCGGCGGCGAGGTCATCCGGACGCGTGTGCGCCAGGGTGCCCTTCTTCGCCTTGCCGACGGCGGTGCGTTTTGCGGATACGACGTATACGTTATCCATGTTGATCTCCTTTCTGCGCTTAGTTGCGCAGCGGCTTGCCGGTTGTCAGCATGTTCTGAATTCGCGCCTGGGTCTTTTCCATGCCGCAAAGGCTCAGGAAAGATTCGCGCTCGAGGTCGAGAATGTCCTGTTCGGTCACCGGGGTGCCTGCGATGCGGTCACCGCCGGTAAGGGTGTTCGCCACTTTCGCCGCGATGATCGCGTCGTGCTCACTGGCCCAGCCGGCCTGCTGCATGCCCCACACGGCGCTCTTGAAGGCGGCCGCGGCATCGGCGCCCAGCGCCCAGAGGCGCGGGGGACGCGGCGCGGTGTAGCCTGCGGTCACGAGACCCTGGCAAACGGCCTTGGCCTTGGCCACCTGGTGGTCGTAGTTCGGCAGCACGATGTCGCTGTCGCGCCAGTAGCCGAGTTCGATGACTTCGGCGCCGCTGGTGCCGACCTTTGCCGTCGCGATGTTTTCGAAGGCGCGGCGGATGTAGGGGAAGGGATCCACTTCGACGGTGGAGGGGCAATATTCGAGCGCACGCACGAGCATTTCCTTGCAGCCGCCGCCCGCGGGCAGCACGCCCACGCCGACTTCAACAAGACCCGCAGAGGTCTCGCCCGCGGCCACGACCTTCGCCGTGTGCATGCAGAGTTCGACGCCGCCGCCGAAGGTGTAGTGGTGCGGTGCGGCGACGATCGGACGGCTGCAGTACTTCATCGCCATGCAGGTGTCCTGCAGGCCGGCGATGGCCGCCTCGACGTTGTCCCAGTTGTCCTGCATGATCTCGCCGAGCACGAGGAAGAGGTTCGCGCCCGCGCAGAAGTGCGGCTCCTGGTTGGCGATGATCATGCCTTCGTACTTGCCGTCGTTCAGCAGGTCCACGCCGTCGCGGAGGATCTGCGTGTTCTGCGGATCGATGGCGTTCATCTTCGAGTGGAAGGCGGCGCAGATGATGCCGTCGCCCAGGTCCACCAGCGACGCGCTCTCGTTGGTCTTGATGACCTTGGTCTTGTCGGTCATCACGTTGGCGAGGCGCACTTCGCGCGGGTTGCGCTCTATCGGCTTGTAGCTCTTCGTGGCAACGTCGAAGTACTTGTCGACGCCGTCCTCGGACTTGTAGAAGGAATTGTTGCCGCTGTCCTTGATCGCCTTGGCAATCGGGGGCAGCTCGACGCCGATGGCCGCCATCTTCTCGCAGACGGTGTCGAAGCCGAGGATGTCCCAGGTCTCGAAGATGCCGACTTCCCAGGCGAAGCCCCACTTCACGGCGTTGTCGATGTTGACAATGTCGTCCGCGATCTCGGGGATACGGTTGCCCGCATACTGCGCGAGGTTGGCGAACTGCTTGAACACGAACTGCGCGCCCTTGTCGTCGCCCAGGTTCATGATCTTCAGCTTATCTTCGATCGTCTCCGCGTTGCGCACGTTGCCCGTGCACTCGAAACGTGGCTTGATCGGGTCGCGGTATTCGACCGTTTCCGGGTCGATGGCGAGGATGATCGGCTTGCCTTTTTCGTTGCGTTCCTTGGTCTTCTTGTAGAAACCGGATCCCGACTTCAGGCCGAGGTAGCCCTTCTCCACCATCTTGTCGACCCATTCCGGGCCCTGCATCAGATCGCGGCGTTCGTCGTCCGGGCAGCCGTTGTAGACATTGCCGACGACCAGCTTGAAGGTGTCCATACCCACGAGGTCCGCGGTGCGGAAGGTGGCGGAGCTGGCGTGGCCGATGGCCGGGCCGGTGAGCGCGTCGACTTCTTCGATGCTCAGGCCGTCCTTGGTCATTTCGTAGAGCGTGTACTGCATCGCGAAGGTGAGCAGACGGTTCGCCACGAAGTTCGGCGTGTCCTTCGCGTAGACGATGCCCTTGCCCAAGACGTTCTCCAGGAAGGCCGCCATCTTCTCGATGACTTCCGGCTTGGTCTTCGGGCTGGGGATGATCTCCAGCAGCTTGAGGTAGCGCGGCGGATTGAAGAAGTGCGTGCCCAGGAAGTGCTCGCACATCTCGTCGGGCATGCCTTCCGCCATCGACTTGATCGGGATACCGCTCGTGTTCGAGCTGACGATCGTGCCCGGCGTGCGGTACTTTGCCACGTTGCCGAAGACGATGTTCTTGATCTTCAGGTCTTCCTTGACGACTTCGATGATCCAGTCACACTCGGCGATGCGCGGCATGTCGTCGTCGAAATTGCCGACCTCGATCATGTCGATCACGCCCTTGGTGTAGACCGGGGAGGGCTTGGCCTTGAGCAGCGCCTGCTTGGCACCTTCGGCGATCGCATTGCGCTTGGCCTTGTTGTCCTTGTCTTTGTCCGCAAGGTTCGGCGGCACGATGTCGAGCATGAGGCTCGGAATGCCGCAGTTCGCCAGATGCGCGGCGATCGCGGCGCCCATTACGCCCGAGCCGAGCACGGCTACCCGCTTGATGTCTGCCATGGGTTCAGTTCTCCTTGTTGCGACTGTAGAGACGCGTTGGCCCGCAGCCCGGCGGCCACCCGCGCGGCACTCTACTTAACGTTCGTTAGGAACACGGAATAGTAACGAATGCTTCCCAACACGTCAAATGGGAAAAGCGCGAGATTGGGGATGAATCCACCCGACCACGGCCCAAGACGCGCGAAGTGCAACTTCGCGGGTAGGTGCGTTCCATAATGGAATTATGGAACGAGGGCGTGACGAGGCGGTTGCTGACTTCGCCAGTGACTTCCCATAGAAACGAGCCAGAAGCTCGCGCCATCTTGCACGCCATTGGATCCCTGTGCGAAGGTGGAGGTCTACGGTTCGCATAGGAGTTGGTATGGCGACGAATTTTCAGCAGGTCTTGCAGCAGGCGGTGGCGGCAGCGAGGGCGCCGGGGGCAGCAGCCTTTGTGAGCGGTGGGGATGGGGCGCTGTTCAGCGGTGTCGCGGGCAATGCGCAGACCACGCCCACGCGGGATCCGGCCACGGCGGATACGGTCTATGATCTGGCGTCGCTCACGAAGGTGGTGGCAACGACCACGGCCTTCATGATGTTGCACGAGCAGGGCAAGGTGGATCTGGATGACCGGGTGAACACGGTGATTCCGGTGGGTGGGATGGAGCGCTTTACCTTCCGCCACCTGCTGAATCACACGACCGGCCTGCCGTCCTTCAAGCCATTGTATAAGGATGTGACATCCATCGACGAAGCGATCGCGCGTATCGCGGGGATGGATCTCTCGTGGACGCCGGGTACGCGGCGCCGCTATTCGGACTTTGGGTTCATGACGCTGGGGAAGGCGGTCGAGCTGCTGAGCGGCAAGCGCCTGGATATCTATTGCCGGGATCATATTTTCGACGCGCTGGGTATGGTGCACACGACCTTCAACCCGCCGGCCGACTGGCGCGAACGCTGCGCGGCGACGGAGCGTTGTGCGTGGCGGGGGCGGGTGATCCGGGGTGTGGTGCACGATGAGAATGCCTATGCCGTGGGCGGTGTGTCTGGACACGCGGGGCTGTTCTCTACGCCCTTCGACCTGGGTATCTTCTGCAACGCGTTGTTGAACGGCCGTCTCGTGTCCACAGCGACACTCGCCGAGATGACCCGGACGGGCCAGGTGCCCAGCTATTCGTAGCAGGGGCT
>JAUIKJ010000093.1 GCA_030430835.1 Candidatus Hydrogenedentota bacterium | reverse complement strand
GTCGTGAAACTTTTGGCTGGGTTCCTCATAGACGATGGAGCGGTAGGTCTTGTCCAGCAGGGTATGCAACCGGTGATAGCCGAGCTGCTTGGCCTGATGCGCACAGAGGAAGATCCGGTTGCGGTAGGCGCGCTCGGTAAAGCTGCGCGCCTGCTGGTGCCGGATCAGGGTGGCAAAGATGTGATCGTAATTGATGGTCGTGAGCTGATAGATGTCGCGCATATAGCGCAGCATCAGCTTGCGCGCGGCATCGTTGAAGAGGGATCCGGGATCGCGCTCGAGGTCGTGCATGTCGTTCAGGTTGCACGCCATAATCTCGGCATACTCGGACGCGTTCAGGTAGTCCTTCACGCAAATCGGATCACCCAGCGTGATGTCAATGTCGGTATCGTCGGCGAGCACCGTACCTTCGACGGACAACTCTTCGAGCGCGCGCTTGCTGAGGTCCTTCGCAAAGCGCGAGGCCATGCGCAGCATGAGGTTGTCCCGCGCGCGGATCGGGAAATAGGTGATATTGACCGGGATCACCACCGTGCGCTTGCCGAGCAGGTCGCCGATGTCTTCGAGGTCGAAGTGCTTGAGTGCTTCCTCGAGGCCCGGCTGTCCCGGACGATCGTGGATGCACTGCAGCTTGTGCCGGTAGAACTCGGCCCGGAGCGCAAGTACTGCCGCGCCCGTGTGCGGTGGCCGGCGCTTGCCGTCGTTGTAGACGCTGAAGGTACCGTCGTGATCAACGACCTTCTTGTCCTTGATCATCGCCCCTTCCGGAAAGATGATCCAGGGGCGCACTCCCTCGAGCAGACCGCGTACGATAATCTTGTCGCGGTCGGGATCCTTGTTCGAGATGACGCCGGTCGATTGCAGGTATTGGCCGATGCGGCCCCGGAACAGCTCGGCTGCCGCCAGGCTCCAGACCTCGCGGCCGGTGTTCTTGTAAATCTCGTAGGGGAGGAGCAGGGTTTCGAGGCGTGTAAAATGATTGATGACGAAGATGATCGCCATGTCATCCTCGATCGCCTCGGCGTTGTGCATGCGCACATCCGCCTTGATCAGCTTGGTCGCCAGATCCAGCGACCACTTCGACATGCTAAGCGCAACTGTTGACGGCATGCGTCCTGAAGTCCTTCCCCGATACGACATTGCGCGGTATCGCGACGCGCCCGTTCATGGCCAACCCCTGCGCCACCTACAGGGAATCATGGTTTTTCGAGTCCGCGAACCGTGCACGCAGCATAACACAGCGCGCCGGGATCTGCCATCCCCCACGCGCGGCAGCGCCTAAAAACCCTCGGGAAGCGCGGCGATATAGCCGGGCTGGTAGGCAGCGTCTTCGACCGGGTAGCGCGCGGCGACGTCGCGCAGGATACCCTTGAGGCGGCGGGTCCGCCGCACGGCGCGCACAATGCTCCCTTCCGCGCTGATGGTTTGGTGGGTCGGGTGAAAGCCGCGGGCGTGCATCCACGCAGCAAGGTCGTCCACGGGCGGCAGGCGGGCGATGACACAGCCCCCCCCGGCAAGCCAGCCATGCGCCGCGGCCAATTGCGCGTCCAGCCCGGCGGGAAAGCTGGCCGGGGCGCTCAAGATCACGGTGTCGGCGCGAAGCGTATCGGGACCGGGCCAGGGGTGGACCGCATCGTAGCGGCGGGTGACGGCCGTGGTGTCGTCGGTGCCGGTAATGCCGGTGAAGGATTGGGCGTGGTGCGCGCGCAGCGCGTAGCGCGTGGCCGGCAGCGTGGCGCCAAGGTCCACCACGTGCCCGGGCACGGCCGGCAGCAGCGTCAGCCGGGCATCCTGCAGGGGTGCGGAAGCGGCAGCGGGCCGGTTGAGGCACCCGGCTTCCCGCAGGGTCGCCAGGATGTTTGCGGCGCGGTGATCGTAGGTGTGTGCCGCGATCACCGCCTCCAGTCCCGCCCGCGCGATCGCATCGCGTTCTTCGGGATGCGCGACATAGTGGCGGGTCTTGTCGATCAGTTCCGCGTCGTCGGCATAGGTCACCAGGTGTTCGCCATCGCGAAAGATATCCAGCAACCCGTTGCGTGCTGCGGCGCGGTTGGTGATGAGCATGCGTCCGGCGGCCATCGCTTCGAAGACGCGCATGTTCAACTCGTCGACCGCGGAATGGTTGAGGGCGATGGGCGTGGCGCAAAGGGCCCGGAGGTAGTCGTCAAAGAACACGCGGCTGTCGACACGAACCCTGAATGCGCTGCGAAGCAGTTCGATAATGCGGGGGCGCTCCCGGTGAACCAGCGCATCGACGGAGCCGACGAAGCCGATGTCGCCGGTTACCGGCACGGCCACGGGGTGGTGTACTTCGGGATCGGCCGCGAGGGGGAGCCACTGCACGCGGGGCGCGCCGGTATCGGCCATAGGCGCGATAAACTCGCGTTGTGCCACGAAGGTAAAGTCACCCGTCCAGGCGGATTCGTAGTCGCTGAAGACCTGCCAGGTATCGATGGAGAGGTGAACGGTGGGCCAGGGCCACGGGCGCGTGCGGTACAGGGGCTGGTTGCCGGCGATCACGATCACGGCGTGCGGCGTCCAGCCCTCGGGCAGCCGCTGTTCAAGAGTATCGAGTTCACCCACGACGCAGGGCATGTCGTTCTCGACGAAACGGTCGGCGTAGGCCTGTACGCCCCACCGCTCGATGGATCCCGGAAGGGGATTGGGCCCCACCGTGCGGATGTCGGCCACGCGGTGAAAGGCGCGAACGTAGTGCGCGGCCCAACCCAGGGGTGAAGCTTCGGCGATAATACAAAGGCGAGGGCGCAACGCGGAAGGTTTCCGTATTCGGGCGCCGGACCCGGCGCCGATGGAAATTGCGGGCAACTACGATTTAGGGTGGTCAGTATGAAGGAAGAACGGGATAGTGCGCCAGTACCGATCCTGCGGAGCGTGGCCGCGCTGACGGCCGCGGCGCTGGTCGCGCTGGTGATCGTTTTGATCACCTACGTACGGGAGGGCGGCGCGGTGCTAGCGCGCCTCGACCGGAGTGTAGGCGAGGTCCTGATGGAGGAGGGCCGGCGCTTCCACGAGGGCGGCGCGCGTGCCAATGCGATGGAGCGCTACACCCAGGCGCTGGCCTCGTCGTTTGCCGGCGCCCAGAACCGCGCCACCACGGAGAAATTGCTTGGGCAGTTGCTCTATGAAATGGGGGATTTCGCGGCTGCACTCCCCCACCTCGAAGCGGCGACGGAAGGTGTCTACCCCCAGTTCAACGCCTTCGAGCTACGCGTGGAAGCGCTGATCGCGCTCGACCGTTGGGACGCGGTCCCGGCCGCGATTGACACTTGGCGGCGAGTGGCCGAAGGGGACCGGGATCGCGCGCTGGCGGCGCACTACGCCGGCCGCGTCGCATTGCACCAGGGAGACACGGCGGCCGCCATCGCCGCCTTCGAAGGTGCCACCAGCATCGTACCGGGCGGCCGCAGCGCCTCGGAACTCGCTGCGCTTTACTACGCAGCGGGCGATCGCCCCCGGGCACTCGCGCAGATCGACGCCTACCTTGGATCCGGCGCCCCGGGAAAACGCGCGGCATGGATGCGCAACCTGCGCGCACGCATCGAGCGCGAGATGCAATCCCCGCCCAGGTAGAATTACCGCCGATTCCCTGCAGACAGACGGTCATGTTGGGGCACCACGCCCAGAACGACTCCCTTACTTCGCCTGCGCCAGTGGTTTGTCCAAGGCCACGCCGGTCTCGGGATCCACGGAGACCTCCAGGAATTCGTCGTTGTCGAGATAGAAGACATAGGCGTCATTCATCTCGTGGAAGGTCTGGTCACCGTAGTTCACTTCCTTGTCGGGGTCCGGGTTGTAGGGGTTGAAGGCGGAGTTGTCGTAGTGCGACACCGTCTTCACGGTGGTGCCCTTCGGGAACTGCTTCGCGCCGGGCGGATAGAGGTAGGCAAGCTGCCAGTCAAAGCTGTAGTTCGGCACCACGAGTAACTGCTCTTCGGATCCGTCCGGATATTCGGCGAAGAAGCTCATGTCGCGCCCGCGCAGGTGCATGTGTGAAAAGAGCGCGACAACCGTCGCGTTAATGTCGATGGTGCGCTCGGCCTGCAACTGCGCGAAGGGATCGTTCGGCGGAATGCTGATGTCCTTCGGACGGATGCGCTTGTAGTGCACGCGCTTGATGATCGGCGAGTACTTGGCATAGCGAATGCCCACGCGCATGCGGTCGGTCACTTCCTTGCCGGTGGTGACGTAGTGAATCTGCAGCGTCAGCACCGCGCCCTTCGGCAGCAGCATCGCGATGGGGCCCTGCAGGTCCACCGGCGCACCGCCCGGCACGCGGCCGGTCAGGAAATTGAAGCGCTCTTCATAGCCTTCGTTGTCGGTCGAGAAGGCCAAGTTCGCATGGTGCACAGTCTCCGGCGCGGACGGAAGAATCTCGATGCCCTGCACCCAGGTATCTTCCGGAAACTGGTAGGGCAGCGTGACGTATTCGTAGGGGATATAGCCCTCGGCGGGCACCGTAAAGGATTCCTTCGCCTCGAGGATCAGGTCCGGCTCGCCGATGCGCCATTCGGTTTCCGGCTTTGCCGGTGGGTCGGGAAGATCCGCCGCGTCGCCCTCGAGCTTGCCGCCGGCCACCCATTGCGCGATCGTGTCTTTCTCCGCCTGCGTCATGCGGCGGTCATTCTCGAACACACCATCCGCGTGCACGCCGTACCACGGCGGCATGCGCTCTTCCGCGACCACCTCCGCCACCATGTCCGCGCGGCCGGCCGTCTGCCGGTAGCTGATCAGGGAGAAGGGCGCGGCTTCACCGGGACGGTGGCATTCGGCGCAATGGGTGTAGAGAATCGGCGCGACGTCTTTGGTGAAGGTCACCGGCGCGTCCGGTGCAGGCACTTCGCGCACGGGGAAACTTCCCGCGTCGACCGGCGTGCTGGCGGACTCCGGCGCTTCTCCGGCGATCACGGCTTGTAGCGCGGCCTCCGCGCCTTCGAGATTGCCGCGGTAGCGCAGGGCTCGTTCACCATCCAGCACCACCACGGTCCGCGGCACCTCCACGCCCAGGGCCTGCGCCGCCGAAGCGTCGCGATCCTTCAGCACGGTATACGCAGCATCCAGCGCGATGGCCTGCGCCGCGACTTCCATGATCGTCATCGCCGTGCCGGAGTTCATGTGCGCAACTTCCACGCCCTGGGCGCGATAGCGGTCGTTCAACGATTCGAGCCCCTTCAGGAATTCGCGCGCTGCGTCGCTATCCTCCGCGGTCAGCCCAATGACGATCGCCTTGCGCTCGCCGAAATCCGCGAGCGTGCGCGGCAGGTAGCGGATGTCCTTGAAGCCCAGTTCCGGCGCGGTCTCGCCGAAGTCCAACGCCGCGGCGGGCAGGGATAATCCGGCCAGCAACAAAGTCGCAACAATGCCAAGGTCTCGCACACCCATGATCGCAATCTCCAGAATTGCCCGAAAACAGATTAAGCCCAATTCGGCATTATGCCCCAGTTCTCGCCTTTTTCCAAGGGCTGTCGGGAATGCGCGCGGCTGGCCCTTCCCTTCGGCCCGAACTGGATGGCCGGCAGGTACGTCATTCCGGCGCAGGCGGGAATCCACCAGCGCGGCGATTGCGTATGACGCCCTACAAGGCGCCCCAATCGCGGGACGACAATCCCCGGGCCGTGTTGTCGCGCACCCAGCCTGACGCTGGAAAGATGGCCGTCCTGCACGTTGATGGATTCCCGCTTTCGCGGGAATGACGGCCTCCCAAAAGCGTGGGTGGTACTGCCCTTTTCAGATTAAACAGATCCGCAGGTTTGCGGATGAACCGACGCTTGCCCCTAGCGGATCGCCGCCGTGCCCATTGTGTTCCGCCACAGTCCCTCGTATAGTAGCCGCTTTCATGCAGTCGCACAGGCCCCGCCATGCGCGGGCAACCGGGAGGACGAGACGAATGGGTATCGACAAACTGAAATTGACGCGGCGGGCCTTCCTTGCGGCGACGACGACCACGGCGACCGTGGCCTTCGCGCAGAACAAGCCGAACACGGCCGAAGTCGTGCCGGGCAAGAAGTCGCCCAACGAAAAGTTGAACTGCGCAGCCATCGGCGCAGGTGGTAAGGGCGGCAGTGACATCTGGGCCTGCCACGAGGAGAACGTGCTCGCCCTGTGCGACGTGGATTCCGAGCGCGCGGCCAAGGCCTTTGACACCTTCAAGGACGCGGAGAAGTTCAAGGATTACCGCAACATGCTCGAGAAGTATGGCGACCAGTTGGACGCCTGCACGATCTCGACGCCGGATCACACCCACGCCCCCGCGGCCTACATGGCCATGAAGATGGGCATCGCGGTCTATGTGCAGAAGCCCCTGACCCACACGGTCGCCGAGGCGCGCCTGCTGAAGAACGTCGCCGCCGAGACGGGCGTGGTCACGCAGATGGGCAACCAGGGTCATTCCGGAGATGGTGTCCGCCAACTTTGCGAGATGCTGTGGACCGGTGCCATCGGCCAGGTGCGCGAAGCGCACGTGTGGACGCACCGCCCGGTATGGGACAACCAGGGCCGCGACACGCCGCTGCCCCCGCAGGTCACCCCGGAACACCTTGACTGGGATCGCTGGATCGGCACCGCGCCGTGGCGCCCCTACAACGAAGGCATCGCCCCGCACGACTGGCGCGCGTGGCAGGACTTCGGCGGCGGATCGCTCGGCGACATGGCCTGCCACATCATGGACCCGGTCTACATGAGCCTGAAGCTCGTGGAAGCAAAGGACTACACCGTCGAAGTGATCATGCAGAAAGGTGTAAACACCGAGACCTTCCCGACCGCATCCACCATCAAGTATTCCTTCCCCGCGCGCGGCGACATGGCCCCGGTGGATGTCTACTGGTACGACGGCCACTGGCCGGATCCGAATGGCGGGGACAAGATCTACAACCGTCCGCCGCGTCCGGAAGGGGTGCCCGCCGGCGAGCAACTCGGCGACAACGACATGAACGGTTCCTACCTCATTGGCGACGGCGGCATCATCACCACCGGTGAATACGGTGGCCGTCCGCGCCTGCTCCCCGCAACCGCGATGGATCAATACACGCTGCCCGATCCCTTCCTGGATCGCGTGCCCCGTCAGGACCACGCGCAGGACTGGCTCAACGCGATCAAGAGTGGCACGAAGTCCTGCTCGGACTTCAGCTATGCCGGCCCCTTCACCGAGATGGTGAACTTCGGCAACCTCGTGGTCAAGAGCGGCAAGAAGTTGCACTGGGACAACGTCAAGGGCGAGGTGACGAACGTGAAGAACGCTGCGGAGATCGTGAGCAAGGAATACCGCAAGGGCTGGGAGCTCCCCTGCTAAGCAGCGTATTCCCAATTACTTAGATATACCGGCCACCGTACGGGTGGCCGGTATTTTTTCATCCTTCACGGCGTGCGCCCCTGCGGAAAACCTATTGACAGCAATCCGTAAACCTGTTAAATTTAAACTACGTCGAAAGCCTTTACAGGTTTACGGCACATCGTTCGTGAATGTCCTCGTGCGCGTTGGCGCGGTTCGGGGGCCGTGGCAACGGTGTAATGGGCCGCCGAAGCTAGACATCAATCCGGTGGCGGGATTCGCCATCGAAGCGAGCGCGTCGACCCGACTTGCTTTCGGCCATGACAAGTATTGGCGGCTACAAGCGCCGGGCTGGGTAGCCATCCAATTTACCCTGGGGAAGGGGTGACCGCAGCAACCGGGGCATGGCGGGCAGGCCATGCCCCGGTTCGCATTTACTGTGCCGTCCACCTGGACTTGTCCCCAATCCCTCCCGCACCGTATCTAATAGGGTGAATGGAGGGCCTTTTCTGTGTTTCGACTGCTGGGTGAGTGGAGTGACGCGCGGATTGTCGCGCGGGTATTGGCGGGGCATCGGGAAGATTTTGGACTGCTCGTCGACCGGCACGGAAACGCGGCCTACGCCATGGCGCGCAGCCTGGTGCTGGCACCCGCCGATGCGGACGACGTCGTGCAGGATGCGTTCATCAACGCCTTCCAGAAGCTGGACACGCTGCAACAGCCGCAGCGTTTCGGGGCTTGGCTGCTGACCATTGTGAGCAATCGTGCGCTGCGCCTGCGCGAGCGCCGAAGCCGTGAACACCCGCTCGAGCAGGCCCCTGAGGCCATTGAAAACAGCGCCGCCGAGCAGCGCGAACTGGAATCGCTCGTGCGCAATGGCCTCGAAAGTCTCGACAACGAACATCGCGAAGTCTTGGTGCTGCACTATTTCTCGGGCAAATCCGTGCGCGAGTGCGCGACGCTGCTCGATATCTCGCGGGAAGCCGCGAAGAAACGGCTCCAGCGCGCGCGCAGCGCGTTGGGCAATGAACTGCTGGAACAACTCGGCCCGGAGGCGCGTGAGGCCTTCACGCTGGACGCGCGCAAGAAGAAGGCGATCCTGGGGGCGGTGCTTGCCGCAGGCGCAAGCTGGAAGGCGGCGGCGGGGATGTCGGCCGGTGCGGGTGCATTGCTTCTGAAGTTGGCCGCGACGGGTGCCGTCATTGCCATCACCGGTGCGGCCCTCGTGGTTGGGGTGGATCGCCTTCAATCGACTGCGGAACCCATACCCCCGGAAATCGAAACGGAAACCGCGCGTGCTGAGGCGCTTCGTGAGACTTCCCAGCCGTCGCTGGATGACGTCAACGCGCGCGCTGATGCCGAAGCGCCGAACGCCGATCTTGAGGTGGCCACAGGCGATGGCGTCATTGAGGTGCTTAGCATCGATCTCGACGGCAATCCTGTGCCTGGCGCGGTGTGCCGTCTGGAGCGCGTGACCTGGGGGCCTACGGAGATCCCGCCCGCCACCACGCACACTTGGACGGCGACGGGGGACGCATCCGGAAAGACGGTGTTCAGTGATCTCCCACTGGGCGAGTATTGCCTGACCGCGGTGGCCAACAATCTCGCGGGGCTGATGGACTACAAACTCACGGCGGAGGACCCGAGTTTCTACGACGATGGCCTCGAACTCTTACCCCTGTTGCGAGACTTCCAGGGGCTGGTGGTCAATGAAGGGGGCGAACCCGTTGCAGGCGCCGTGGTCTATCCGATCGCGCACGAGATGTACCCAGGACGTACGGCCGATCACGCGCAGACTGTTTCGGTCCGTGGCCGGAGCGATGCGGAGGGTGCCTTCACCGTG
>JAUIKJ010000444.1 GCA_030430835.1 Candidatus Hydrogenedentota bacterium | reverse complement strand
ACATCAGGCACGCCAACCCCAGATTGGTCCCACCGATCATCGCGCGAATCTCGTTGCGCCCGGCAGCAGTGTTGATCGTCTCCCCAAAGTAGCGCTGCATGCAGCGGTCCGGATGGAAGGCGAACAGCACGAACATCGAAAGCAGAAAAAGTCCAATGATGAATGCCAGCACGGTAAAGACCATGGATTCACTACCCTTCGTTCGGAGCCCTTCCCCTGACCGGCCCACCCGATCGTTCACAAGCCCCGGAAAATGCGGCGGCGTAGCTGTACGAAATACCGCGAAACCTCAGTGGAGCCGATCCCGAAAGAAGCCCAGCACCCGCTCCAGCGCCTCGCGCGTCGGCTGGCCCTCCTCGTCGATGAGGTGCCGCGTGAGCACGCTGTGCGCATCGCGCGGATGGCCATACGGATTCCCCCGCGACGAGTCGATCTCAATCCCCTCGAAGCCGTCGCCCAGTTCCTCACGGAGACACTGGAAGCGCTCGGGCGGACACAGCGGATCGTGCGTGAAGCGGAGCCCCAGCACCCCCACGCCTTCCGCCGCGCGGCGCTTGACCACCGCGAGGTCCTCGTCAGAAAGGTGCAGCCCGCGCTTCCGCGCCGCGCCGATCGCCAGTGGCAACGACGGCTGGCTCAGCACCGGCGCCATCACCGCATCGTCCACCATCAAGGTCAGCGCGAAGTTCCCCGTAAGACACATGCCCAGCGCACCCACGCCCTTGCCGCCGAGCTCCGCGTGCGCGTGCCGGCACAAGGCGCGCAGGAAATCGCAGATCGGACTCGAGCGCTTCGCCGCAAACAACGCAAACTCCCGCCGCACGCACGCGCTGATCGATGACCGCAGCAGGTAGCCATTCGAGAAGGGCCGGTCCGGCTCCCCCAAGAGGTCCGGAAGAAACACCGTAAAGCCTGCCTCCACCACCCGTTCCGCAAAGGCCCGCACCTCCGGGATGATCCCCGGAATCTCGTGCATGATCACCACGCCGGGTCCGCTGCCCTTGCGGTAGATGGTGCGGGTGAATTCGCCGTGGGTGAAGGGGAAGGATTCGAAGCCGGGTAGGGACATGGCGTGCCGTTCTCGGTTGGTTGACCTTGCAGTTAGGTCGGTGCCCGCGCCAGCGACACACCACCTCCAGTTGCGTTCCGGAGCAGGCCGCCGGATGGACATACCGACCTGGAAAGGATGGACGGGATCGATTCGCCATGCAAGTTTCGGCATATCGTTGCGCCACTGCAGCCTCGTGGCGGGTGCAGCAGACAATTCCAGCATACGACGGGACTATCCCCGCCCGAAGACGCTCCGACTTTCCGAAAGATGGGGCGATTGCAACGATCTTCTCAGGCCGCTGCAATCGCCCCAGAGCGATCAGTCGATCAGTACAACCGCAGTTTCATGATCGTAGAAACCGCCATCCGCCGTGACTTCGGCACGGTTCAATACCAGGGTGCCCACCGCCGCGGAGGCGCTCAAGATGGGCGCCATCGAAACATTCGTGGTCTGCCCCGGACCCATGGTACCGACTACCCAGGTGACCAGTTCCTGGCTGTTGCAAGTCGGGCCGGGACAGGTAGCCCCTGCAGGGTACGCCAGGTTCTCTATCGAGGGTGGCAACTGTGCCTGGATGACCACGTTGTTCACGATGTTGCCGGTGTTGTTCGTCACCGCGAGGTCGTAGGTGATCTGCTCGCCGGGCGACAGCGCGCGGGGCGAG
>JAUIKJ010000443.1 GCA_030430835.1 Candidatus Hydrogenedentota bacterium | reverse complement strand
ATTGCTGCAGACGAAGAGGTTGCCCCAGTCATCAAAGGCCAGGCCGAACTGTGCGCGACCCGCTTCGATCGCGAGTTGCTTTCCGACGGGATCGAAGCGCAGGCCGTAAGCGCCCATATCCAGTGACTCGCCGTTGCCGCCCTCGCCGAGTTGCACCTTGCCGCCGCTGAGGCCGTTCGTGAAGTGAATCCAGTTGTCGAGCCCAAGCGTGGGATGGCTCACGCGCAATTGTGTGGACCCGCCTTCGGCAAAGCCGCTGAGCACGATTTCACGCGTGTCCGCCACGTCGTCCCCGTCAGTATCACGCAGGTGATAGACGTACGGCGCATCCGTCACGATGACTCCATCGCGCCACGCCATGATCCCGTTCGGGAAGGCGAAGCCCTCGGCGAAGGTCGTGCGCGTTTCGAAGTAGCCATCCCCGTCGCCATCACGCAACAGCGCGACGCGCCCACGCCCGGACGCGTCCTCCGGATAGCCCCGGTTCTCCACCACGTACAACGCGCCCACCGCATCGAAGCACAGCGCCACAGGGTCTTCCACCAGCGGCTCCGCCGCGACGAGTTCGATGCGAAGTCCGTCCGGAAGCTGGAACAGCTTCAGGCTGTCCTCCGGGGAAACAGATTCTCCGAAGGCTGTTGCACCCAGCACAAACACCAGGAATGCGAGAATGGATGTCAAGAATCTTGGAGGCACAATCACGCTTCGTTTCATCCGAAGAGATTATCAGAACGACTCGGCGACCGTCATTCCGGGGGATGCGGGAATGACGGTGATCCCGTGTGCGGCGAAACGCCCGGCGCCCCGAGGTGTTCCTTGGCCATTTTTCCGGCTTGATTGTCTTCGGGGCAATGAGTAGCGTAAGCAAGATGAATAATCTACGCCAGTTCCTCGTTGCATGCATCCTCTTCCTCGCGCTCCCCGCCGCTGCCTTCGAGGTCGGCGCAGGACGCGCCGTCCTCACGCCGGACGATCCCATGTGGATGGCCGGCTATGCGGCACGCAGTGCGCCATCGGAAGGCAAGACCCATGATCTGTGGGCGAAGGCCTTGGCCTTCAAGGATGACACCGGTGCGATTCATGCCATGGTCACCCTTGACCTCATCGGTATTTCCGCGCCGGTGGCGAAGGCCACAGCGGATCTCGTCGAATCGCGGCTCGGTATTCCCCGCGCGCGCCTGATGCTCACCGCCTCGCACACGCACTGTGGTCCGGTGGTGCGCGACAACCTGATCGGGATGTACGCGCTGGACGCGGCGCAGGCGGCGAAGGTCGAAGCCTATACGCAGTCGATGCCGGAGCGGATCTATAGCGTGGTCGAAGCGGCAGTGGAAGACCTGGAACCCGGGACGCTCGAACGCGGCACCGGGCACACCGACTTCGCGGGGAACCGGAGGCAGTACACGCCGAAGGGCGTGATCAACAACTACAATCCGATCGGCCCCGTCGATCACGATGTCCCCGTGTTGATGGCGCGCGGCGCAGATGGCGCGCTGAAGGCGGTGCTCTTCGCCTACGCCTGCCACAACACGACGCTCGGTTTCCAGCAATTCTCCGGGGACTACGCGGGCTTTGCGCAGAGCTATCTCGAGGAGCACCTGCCCGGCACCACGGCGCTCTTTGCCGCAGGCTGCGGCGGCGATCAGAATCCGCTGCCGCGCCGCACCCTGAGTCTTGCGGAGCTCTACGGCGAGATGCTCGGCGACGCGGTGCTCGATGTGCTCGCTGCCGAGGCG
>JAUIKJ010000092.1 GCA_030430835.1 Candidatus Hydrogenedentota bacterium | reverse complement strand
CGCGGCGCGCCGTTAGCCTCCCGCCAATTCGAAATGACAATAGAACACGCCCGGGCAAGATGCCCGGGCGTTTCTTGTTTTCAACTGTGATCGCGACTATTCGTGGGGAGGCGGCGGCGCATGGTGTCCACCGGGACCACCGGGACCCCGGCGGCCGCGACCGCCGCGCTCTTCGTCCGCACTAAGAACGCCATCCTGATTCCGATCCAGGTGCTGGAAGACTTCCTTCGGGAAACCCGGTTTCTCCGTACGCAGTTCTTCATAGCTCAACTGGCCATCGCCGTTGGCGTCGGCGTCGTCCATCAGGTTGCGATGAAACCCGGGGCCGGGCCGACCTTCACCCGGAGCGCGGTCACGGTAACCGGGCGCAGCGTCGGGACCTTCTCCACGTCCACCACGCGGTCCACGCCCTTCCGGGCGGGCGCCGTCATCCGGCCGGTCGTCCCGTGAGAGGACGCCATCCCCGTTGCGGTCCATGTGCTGGAAGCGATCCGCGGGTGCCTCCGGGAAGGCGGTCGCAAACTCTTCCGCCGAAATCTGGCGGTCTTCGTTCGTGTCGGCCGCGCGCAGCTTTGCCATGTGTGCTTCCCGGTCGCCGGGGCCCTGGGGGCCGCCGGGCGCGTGGGCACCGTCCGGGTGGTCCTCCCGCGAGAGCACGCCATCACCATTGCGGTCCATGTGCTGGAAGCGATCCGCGGGTGCCTCCGGGAAGGCGGCGGCGAACTCTTCCGCCGAGACCTGCTGATCGTTGTTGGTGTCGGCCGCACGCATTCTCTCCATGCGTTCACGCCGATCGCCATCGCCCTGGTGGCGGTCGGGACCCCGGAACTCACTCGGACGTTGGCCCGCCTCTGGATCGCCGAAGCGGCCACGCATCTCCGGATTCCGGGGGCCGCGATCGCCCCGCGGGGGCGGGCCCTCACCGCGTTTCGGACGGTTCGCCACCTCCGCCATGGTCAGCACCCCGTCACTATTCTGGTCGAGCCGCTCAAAGGCCTGCGCCGGAAAACCGGGGAGGGCGGTCGCGATATCGTCGTAGGTCACGCGCCCATCGGCATCGGCATCGGCCTTTTCGATCACCTGTTTCAGGGGCGGGCGGTCGCCACGCGGACCGCGTTCGCCGCAACGATCCTGAGGGGGTTGTGCCGTGGCAAGGGTGGTGGCACCGGCGAGCATGAGCCCGAGTGCGCCTGTGGTCAAGATTCTGTTCATGCTTCGTACTCCTGTTGGGTAGCTTGTTTCGGTTGTTTCCGTCAAGGCGCCTTGCTGTTCTTCCCTCGCTCGTCTGCCTGTTTAAACACCCATTTCCGGATGCGGTTCCCGGCGCGGTTTGCACGCTTCGGTCCCGGACGCCTAGAATTGCGCCCCTTTGATGGAAGTGCGGGCCAGGGAGCGAGATTTCGTGATTGATGTGGAAGAACTGAAACGCCGGTTTCGGGAGTGCTATCCCGAGGCGGGCGAAGCCTTTGTTTGCCGCGCGCCCGGCCGCGTGAACCTGATCGGCGAGCACATGGACTACAACGGCCTGCCGGTGCTGCCCATGGCCATCGCGCAGGAAATCCGAATCGCTTTCGCGCCGCGAACCGACGGCGTGATTACCATGCAGAATGTCGACCCGAATTAC
The DNA here is from genome assembly GCA_030430835.1 of Candidatus Hydrogenedentota bacterium. Classification (GTDB taxonomy): domain Bacteria; phylum Hydrogenedentota; class Hydrogenedentia; order Hydrogenedentales; family JAEUWI01; genus JAUIKJ01. The sequence continues at coordinate 7,642 of JAUIKJ010000092.1, read as the reverse complement.
CCGCGGGTTCGCTTTGAGAATTCGGACGATATCGAACGATCCGGCGCGGGGTCCTGGGAGAACTACTGCAAGGCGGCGGTGCAAAGCCTGAACCGCAATCTCGAGAAGACCTCCTTTCCCGGCATGGACCTCTTGATCACGGCCGACCTGCCCGTGGCTGCCGGGCTGAGTTCGTCCTCTGCCTTGGTGGTCGCCTGTGCCCTCGCCTATCTCGGAGTGCTGGACCAGACCCTCGGCCGTGATGTTAGCCGCCTGGAATTGGCCGACATGATGGCCCGCGCCGAACAGTACGTGGGCACGCGGGGCGGCGGCATGGATCAGACGGTCATCCTGAACGGTGAAGCGGGCCATGCCTGCAAGATCGATTTCTTCCCGATTCGTGTCGAACTCGCCCCGGTGCCGGACGACTACGCGATCGTGGTCTGCGATTCCCTGGTCAAGGTCGAGAAGAGCGGTGCCGCTTTGGCGCGCTTCAACGCCGGGCCCTGGGCATGCCGTTTGGCCTGTGGCCTGATCGAACAGCAGGCGCGTGAGGAGTTCGGCGACGAGGTCGAACTCAAGCGGCTCGGCGACTTGTGGTTCGGGCCCTTGTGCCTGACGCATGATGAGGCGCGCGGCCTGTGCGAGCGTGCGATTCCCAAGGAGACGATGACCCTCGCCGAAGTCTGCGCGCGCTTGGGACAGACCGAAGAGATGGTGCGCCGACGCTACATTGACACCATGCAGGAACCCGAGGGCGGCTTTCCCCTGCAGCGCCGCCTGCGCCACCAACTGACGGAGTTCAAGCGCGTCGAAACCGCACGCGACGCCCTCCAGGCGGGAGACGCCGAAGAGATGGGCCGGCTCATGAATGCCTCCCACGCAAGCTGTGCGGACGATTTCGGCATCAGCAGCCGCGAGTTAGACGCGCTGGTAGCAGCGGCGCGTGAATCGGGCGCTGTGGGTTCCCGCCTGACCGGTGCCGGTTTCGGCGGTGCCACGGTCAACCTCGTTCCGCTGGAGAAGGTAGAGGCCTTCATCGCCGGCGTTACCGCGTCGTACTACCACGATTTCCTGAAGCACGCGGGCGAGCCGCCGATATTCGTGGCCGAGGCACGTAGCGGCGCGGATTACTACTAGGAAGCAGGCAAACCCCTATGAGTGTAGACATGGCCCAGAGTGTTCGTGAGCGATTGGAAAAACGGGAGCGCCAGAGCCTCGCGCCCTATGCGACACTCGTTGTGGATTCTCGCGGCCGGGAGGAGGCAGAGATCCCCGACGCATACCGTACCGCCTTCCAGCGGGACCGGGATAGGATTCTGCATACCAAGGCTTTCCGGCGGCTCAAGCGCAAAACGCAGGTTTTTCTTGCGCCGACCGACGACCATTACCGAACCCGCCTGACACACACCCTCGAAGTGTCACAGATTGCGCGGACTGTCGCGCGGGCACTCTTCCTGAACGAAGATCTGACCGAAGCCATCGCGCTGGGGCACGACCTTGGACACACGCCTTTCGGGCACGCAGGCGAAGCGGTCTTGAACGAATGCTCGGCGGAAGGGTTTCGCCACTTTGAGCAGAGCCTGCGCGTCGTGGAGAAACTCGAGCATCGGCGGTCCGGCCGTGGGCTCAACCTGACCTGGGAAGTGCGCGACGGCATCCTGCACCATTCACGGGGGAAGGCCGTGCTACAGGGCCGCATCAGCGAGGGCCCAAACACCCTGGAAGGTGGCGTGGTCAGCGTATGCGATGCAATCGCTTACATTAACCACGACATTGACGACGCCGTGCGCGCCGGGATCATCACGGTGGATGATCTGCCCGCCGATGCCATTGCCCTGCTGGGCCGCGACTCTGCGATGCGCATCGACAGGATGGTCGGTGGCCTGATACGGGGCAGTGCCGAAGGCACGCTGGGCATTGAAGCCGAAATCCTCGAGGGCATGAACGCCCTGCGCGACTACCTCTACCGTGAACTCTATCCCTGCGAGACCATCGACCGGGAAATCCGGCGGGCCAAGAAACTGCTCCGCGAACTCTTCGACTACTATATGGAGAACCCGCCGACCGAACTGGACACCGGTGACCCAAACGATTCTCTGGAGCGCCGCGTAGTCGATGAGGTCGCCGGAATGACCGACGAGTACGCGATGCAACAATACCGCGCGCTGATCCTGCCCGCGCCCTGGAAAGCATGAGCGCGCCGGCGGTCGGGGTCGTGGCCGGTTCCGGCCTCGAACTGCGTCCGCTGCTGGATACGATCCACGAGGAACTGCACTTCCACGACGTGCCCGGCCTGGCCGACGGCACGGTGCTGGGGCATCAGAGCGTATTCCTTCGGGGCGAATGCGCCGGACGGCCCGTCGTGCTGCAGTGCGGCCGTCTGCATCCCTACGAAGGCATGGGCTACGCCGTGGCGATGCGCACTGTCGACACCATGCACGCCTGGGGGGTCCGCGATGTCGTCTTTACCAACGCCGTTGGCGGGCTAGGGGCCGGTTTTGCCCCGGGCTATTTGGTTGCGGCGGACGAGGTGCTCGCCTGGCCCTTCCGTCCCTACGGCCTGCCCGAACGTATCGCTCCGGATTTTGAGGTAGCCGGCTGCGACGCCACCGGCCGCTACGCCTGGATGCACGGTCCCTGCTACGAAACGCGCGCCGAAATCGCCGGCCTCCGCAATCTCGGCGCGGCCACGGTCGGCATGAGCTGCGCCGCCGAACTGCACCGCGCCCAGGCGCTGGGGATGCGTGGCGCAATTGTATCCTGCGTCACCAACATCTGCGGCGCGCCGGGGAAATTGACCCACGACCACGTGCTGGAGACGGCGCGAGGTGCATCTGAACGGCTCGTGGAATTGTTGCGGGGGCTCCAGTAGCCCTCAGTCTTCCGCGAAGACCTGCGCGCTGAAGCGGTAGAGTTTGGCTTCGGGCGCACGCCAGGCGTCGTGGGGTGCGCCGGCCTTCTCGCAGATGGCGTCGAGGAACTGGGAGACGTCCCAGTCATGGTTCGCGGCGACCTGCGGGAGCAGCAAGCCACCGCCGCGTTCGCCCGCATTCTCCAGATACAGGCCGTCGCGCCCGATCTCGATCTCGGCAACGTCGTTCACGGGAACGAAGGAGGTCTTCGCATCTTCGGGCAATGCCAAGGCAGAGATCTCGATGCGGACCTCCGGCAGTTCCTCCGCCGTGAGCGGGGGAAAGCGGGGGTCGCGGGTGGCCGCGTTTACCGCACTGTCGCGCACCGTGTCGGCGAGTGGTTCGAGGCCCTTGGTGTAGCCGATGCAGCCGCGCAGTTCCCCGGCCTTGCGCAGCGTGACGAAGGCGCCACTGTTGCGCTGGAGTCGGGGTGTCAGGGCATAGCCATCCAGATCGATGGTTGCGCGTTCGTTGACGTATTGGTCGATCGCCGTGCGGGCGATGCGTAGCAGCACTTCACATTCATCGCTGGTCAGGAAGTGCAGTTCATTCACTGGGTTCAAGGGGGGCTTCCTCAGTAGCCGGCGCGGGGGGCGCTGGGGCCGCGGGCGCGGTGGCGTTAAAGTTCCAGACAAGTCGCCGCTCGGGACGGGCCGCGGCCGCCGGGGCGGAGGGGTCGTAGAAGTTGATCGCGGCATAACTGACGGAGCGGTCCATTTTCTGGGTCTTGTTCATGGACCGGTCATAGCGGATGAGTTCGCCCGCCGCGCGGCGCGGAAGCACTTCGAGCATCATCTCCAGCGCCTTCGCGCCGCAAATGGTGTTGCGCGTGTTCGCCATGTAACGGCGAAATTCCTTGCTGTCGCGATTCACAATCGCATTCATGGCCCGCCGGTCGAGGTCTTCAATGCTCGCTGCGATGTTGTCCTTGAAGGGCTTGAAGCCGAAGTCATCGCCGTAGTGGGTCCAGTCCGTGCTGACAATAACGAGGGTGCGGTCATCGATCACTTTGCGAAGGGTGTCCGCTGCCGTTTCGAGGCGTGAGTTGCGTCGCGTACCGCTCGTGTCGTGAAAGTTGCCCACGATAATCGGAATTAGGCGAAAGACCCCAAGGCGTTCCTGAAGAAAGGGGAGGATAACCTCGACCGAGTATTCGAACTCATGCAATAGCGGCCGCCCGGGGATCAGCGCGCCATCTTTCGGGTAGTTCAGGCTTCGAAACTCATAGAGACTGGAAAAGCACAGCGTACGAATCGCACCCTCGTCGAGGAAGATCTGGCCCAGCGGGGTGGCGAAGGTCTCCACGTCGGGAATCGAGCAGCCTTCCGGCTGCGACATGTGGCCCGGTGCGAGCACAATCACCCGGTCGTACTGGCCGGGCTGAAGTTCTTTCAGCCCCGCAGCGATCACATCGCCGGAAAAGGGGTAGGCCGAATGCGGTACGACCGCCGCCACGAGCCGCCCCTGCGGATTCCGTGCCGGTACGGCGTCCAGGTGCTTGCGCACGGCCGAAAGCAGGTTCTGCGGTTCCTTCGGATACATCGCCCCCGCGTAGGCCGGCGGGCGAATGCTCTGTGCTTGAAGCGGTAGGGCTGCGATGAGACATGCAAGGCCGAGAAGGCAGCGTAGGATCTGCACGATAGTTCCTTTCCAGTGCGTCGGCGTGTGCTCCTGAGAATAGCACAAAGGCGCGCCGCCCCAATATCGTCCCGGTTCGTGCCCTTGCCGATCGGGGCATCGGGGCGTATACTTCGAAGTTGGTAATTCGGGTCTTCCACAGGTTTCGCCCTGTCGGCAGGGCGGCCCTGTGGGGCTGCATCTGCGCGATAGGAGGATGAAATCATGGCGACGATGGATCCTGCCAGGGTACGCAACGTGGGAATCGTGGGGCACAGCGGTACGGGGAAGACGATGCTTATCGAGCATCTACTCCACGACGCGGGCGTGACGAAGCGCCTCGGAAGCATTGACGAGGGCAACACGGTCACCGACTACCTCGAAGAGGAAATCGCGCACAAGCACACCATCACGCTCAAGCTGTGCCACCTCGACTGGAAAGGGATGCGGGTGCATCTCGTGGATCATCCCGGCTACACCGACTTCGTGGGCGAAGTCGCGGCGACGGCCCCGCTGATGGACAGCATGATCATCATGGTCGACGCGGCGACCGGCGTGCAGGTCGGCACGGACAACGCCTGGAAATATGCCGAGCGCTACAACGTGCCCCGTGCCTTCTTCGTGAACAAGCTCGACCGGGACAACACGAGCTTCAATTCGGTGGTCAAGGCGCTCCGTGAATCCTATGGGAAGAATTGCGTGCCGCTGGTCATGCCCGTCGGCTCCGGCGAGGGGATGACCGGGGCCGAGAACATCTTTGATGGCGATATCAGCGCCATTGCGGACGAGGTGGCGCAAGTAAAGGAGGAGATGGCGGACGGCGTCGCCGAGACGAACGACAAACTGCTCGAGAAATATTTGGAGACCGGCGAACTCACGCCCGACGAATTTCACAAGGGCCTGCACGACGGTATCACCACGGCCAAGATTGTCCCCATCATCGCGGGCAGTGTGATCCGGAATTTCGGTGTGGACGAGCTGCTCGATGTCGTTGCGGAATCCTTCCCGAGTCCCCTCGATCGCAAGGTGCTGGTCACGAACGGCAGTGCGGATCAGCTTGCCCTGAAAGTGGGAGCGGACGAGCCCTTTGTCGGTCAGGTCTTCCGGTCGGTGGTCGATCCCTACGTCGGACACCTGACCTTCTTTCGCGTGCTCACCGGTACATTGAAGTCCGATGGTGAGTTCTTCAACGTCACCACGCAATCCAAAGAACGCACCGGTAAGATTCACCTCTTGAATGGCAAGGAGCAGATGCTCGTGGATGAGGTGGGCCCCGGCGATCTCGCCGCGCTCACGAAGTTGAAGCACACCCACTTCGGGGACACCATTGCCGATGTGGGTGTGGCCTACAAGATGCCGGAGATCGAGTTGCCGGAATCCATGGTGAAGCTGGCCGTTGTGACCAAGGCCAAGGGCGATGAGGATAAGATTGGCGAAGCGCTGCACCGAATCGGCGAAGAGGACCCGACCTTCAAGCACTATCGCGACGAGGAAACGGGGGAGTTGGTCATCCGCGGCGTGGGCGATCTTCAGGTGGATATCCTCCTCGAACGCATGCGGCGCAAGTACAAGATCGACGTGGACACCACGGTGCCCAAGGTCGCGTACCGCGAGACCATCAAGGGCAAAGCCGAGGCCCAGGGCAAGCACAAGAAGCAGTCCGGGGGCCATGGACAATACGGCGACGTGCAGATCCGCATCTCGCCGAATGCGCGTGGTGCGGGCTATGAATTCGTCGACAGTAGCGTCGGCGGCGTGGTGCCGAAGCAGTACATCCCGCATGTGGACAAGGGCTGCCAAGAAGCCCTGGCCAAGGGCGTGATCTCCGGCAATCCCGTGGTCGACGTGGTGGTCGAGCTCTTCTTCGGCTCCTATCACAACGTAGACTCCAGCGAACTCGCCTTCAAGATCGCCGCATCGATGGCGATCCAGAAGGCGGTCAAGGCGGCAAAACCCTGCCTGCTTGAGCCGGTGATGGAGATCGCCGTGACCGTGCCGGACGATTGTATGGGTGATGTGACCGGCGACCTGAACAGTCGGCGCGGGAGAATCCTTGGGATGGATGTGGTTGGCGGTGGACGTCAACGTATCCGGGCCAACGTACCGGAAGCCGCGGTTCTGCGCTATGCCACCGACCTGCGCAGCCTGACCGGCGGCCGCGGCAGCTTCGATCTTCGCTTCAGTCAGTACGACGAGGTGCCCGACCAGGTGGCGAAGACGATCATCGCCGATTACGAGGCGGCCAAGTCGGAAGGGAATTGATGATCAGGTCTTGCGCGTGAATACGTGAACGCTCAGTGCGCTGCTGGCAACGATCGGACGTTCGGGGATAACGGTCAGCAGCCGCTTGTTTTCGAGGGGAACGAGTTCAAACTTGACGGGTAGGCGGCCATCGGGAATCTCACAGAGCACCCCCAGTTCCCCAGTGTCCGCGGGTACCCGCAACTCGATGGTGCGCAGGCTTACCGGGCTGTCGAAGGATACGTGCAGGCGCTGGCGATAGCCGTTCGAGGTGTCCTCCTGATACTTTAGCCAGCCGAGGCAGGAGGGTGTAAACATGGGCGCCTCGATGGAATGCATGCCCTTGGGTAAATTGGGCATCACGCGCAGGCGCTGATCCGGCGCATCCAGCGAAAGCCCCTGCAATGCGTACAGCACGTACCAGATCGACAGGGCCCCCGCGTGGCGCTCGAAACTGCCGGGCGCGGCGTGGTTGTTGAGCAGGTCCCACTTCTGTGGCTGATTGTATTGCTGGCTGTGCTTGTACTGCGTGTTCCGGTAGAACTTTTCGAGGCTGCGCAGCGCGCGCTGCACCTGTCCGCGGTGAATCTGCAGGCAACTGTAGTGGGCGCTGGTGTACCCCGGCCACGCGAAGTGGCCCTCGGCGGCGCGCGCACTGCTGTCGGAATTCTTGCAGGCGCTGCCATCGGGCATCATCGCACTCGCGATCCCATAGGTGCGCTCGTTGTATTCCTCCATCGTCTCCAGCGCACGGACGATGCGGCTGCGGTTGAAAGATGCGACTTTGTTCCTTCGTCGACAGCCGGGCGTACAGCGGCAGGATATCCGTCTTTTGACCTTTGGAAATTTTCCCGAGCAGCCGGCCTCGCAGTGACTTCGCCGTTTCGTGG
>JAUIKJ010000442.1 GCA_030430835.1 Candidatus Hydrogenedentota bacterium | reverse complement strand
TTCAAGGCGGTAAACCCGCGCCGCTTCAAGCTGCCGGTCTGCCAGAATGCCCGCGACAAGAGCGGCGTGGTGATTCACCACATGATGCTGATGAACACGAAGGGCGACATGGATCAGATCGCCGCGGCGGTGAAGAAGGTGGTCGACAACATCGGCGACGTGCGCACCCTCGATCCGGGCAAGGGCGACAAGATGCCCGCCGTCCTCGGGATCCGCTAGGCGATGCGCCCGGAGAATCATGAGCACGTGTGGACGGTGCGTACCCCGGCGCAGGCCGGGCTGTACCAGTCGGTGCTCATCGCACAGGACATTACGCCCTGGCTCGACAACGAGATGGCGATGTCCGCGGCCTTCGGCGAGACCGCCGGCGGTATTCGCATCTTCGTGCCCAGCGAAGACGCGGCGCGTGCCCGGGAGATCCTGGAGCAGGGCGTGGAAGAGCGCGAGGCAGACGCCGGCGGCGAGGCCTGACGGTGCCGGAGTTCGTCACCATCCAGGAATTCCTGAACGTCAACGACGCCGTCGTCGCCCGGTCCGTACTCGAAGGACACGACATTCGGACCTGGCTGGCGAACGAAAACTCGGTGCTCATGCCCACGCACTACGGTTTCTTCAAGGGCAGCGGCGTGCGCCTGCAGGTGGAAGCGGCGGACGAAGCGCGCGCCCGGGATATCCTGGAAGGCACGGACTTCGATACGCTACAGGACGACGGTGGTCGCCCCGAGGCGGACACCATGGAAGGGGAACTGCCGGAAGCCCCGGAAGGCAAGGAGACCGTGCAGGTCCTGCAAACCGGTGAGGAGGCAAGTCTGGTCCGCGGCTTTCTTCAGGCGCAGGGTTTCGACGCCACGGTGCAGTCCCCGAAGACCGGCTGGGTCCGCGGCGTCAACATGGCGGGCGGCTTCATGGTGAACGTGCCCGCCGCCGACGCGGAGGAGGCCCGCCAAGTACTCGCATCGCTGGACACCGCCGACCTCGATTACGCAGGCTACGACGACGTGGAAGACGCGGTAGAAACGACCGCGGCACCGATACCGCAGGTCTGCCCCAACTGCGGATCGGCACAGATTCACGCCGCGCGGATTCCGGAATGGCTGCGGCTCTTGGGCATCGTGCTCCTGCTCGGTCTCCCCCTGATCTTCGGCAAGCGCACCAGCTGGATCTGCGCCGACTGCGACTGGGAGTGGACGCCCTGAAGCACTGACAAGCCCGGCACCCGGCCGGGTATCGGGCCGTTGCGCGCGCTGTGGTGCTTGTGGAAATCCGCGCCTTCCTGCTATGCTACGCACAGCACTGGGGGGCAGTTTCATCCATCTCTGTGCGAGGTCGCGCCCATCCGGGCCCACCCCGGCCTCCCACGATGAAAGGCCCAGGACTTATGCCCACGATTACCAAGTTTTCCGTTGCCCCCAAGCTTCCCGAACGCCTCGCGCCCCTGGCGCAGATTGCGGACAATCTCTGGTGGTGCTGGAACCACGAAGCCATTGATCTCTTCAAGCGTATCGACCGCGACCAGTGGCGCGCGCTGAACCACAATCCCCGGCGGCTGTTGGGCGCGACCAGCCAGGTGCGGTTAGAGCAGCTGGCCAGCGACGACAGTTTCCTCGCGCACATGGACCGGGTGACAAAGTCCCTCGATGAATACCTGACCGGAGGTGACTGGCGTGCGCGGCATCCGGATGCGCCGGAGAATTTTCTCAGCGTTTACCTCTCCTTTGAGTTCGGCATCCACGAGTG
>JAUIKJ010000091.1 GCA_030430835.1 Candidatus Hydrogenedentota bacterium | reverse complement strand
CGAACCGCAGCTCGGCCTGCTGGATGTTCTGCCGCGCCGTGCCGATCGCCGCGCGAAAGCTGGAAAGCTCGCCCTCCAGCTCGGCCTTGTCGCGCTGGAGCTGCAGCAGGCAGGCATAGGCGGCGATGGTCAAGCGTACGCGATCATCGATGTGCTGGCCGCCACAGCCCTCGAAGTGTTTCTCGTGCAGAAAAACCTGGATATGGCCCTGCAGTTCCTCGCGCAACTCGCCAGGAAGCTTCTTGTAGTAGGGCGCGTGCCGGCGCAGGGTTCGCACCCCGTCTCGGGGGAAGTCTGCCGCACGAAGGCGCGCGCGCTGCCGGTTCTGGAGAAAGCCGAACATGCTTCCGGATCTCAGCCTTGAAAGGTTCCCGCCAGATAAAGCCACACCAGCACAACCACGCCCAGAACGATGCGGTACCAGCCGAAGGCCGCAAAGCTGTAGCGCTTGATGAAACCCATTAGAAAGGCAATGGACACGTAGGCCGTCGCAAAGGCCACGACGGATCCCGCTGCCATCAGCCCCCACTGCTCGGGCGTGAACTCGACGCCGTTCTTGAGCACGGTATAGCCCGTGGCCGCAAGCATCGTGGGGATCGCCAGAAAGAAGGAGAACTCGGCGGCCGCCGCGCGGCTCGCCCCCAACAAGAGTGCGCCGATAATGGTGGCCGCGGACCGGGAGGTCCCGGGGATCATGGCAAGGCATTGGAAGAAGCCGATCGCGAGCGCAATTCGGAAGCTGAAGTCGTGCACGGTTACGAAGCGCTCGGCATGGGCACGGCGCTCAATCAGGATGATCACGATTCCGCCGAGAATGAGTGCGCCCGCGACCACGGCCGGCGAATCCAGCAGTTCCTCGATGTAATCGTTCAGAAGAAAGCCGATAACGGCCGCGGGCAGGAAAGCCACCGCGATGCGCAGCCACACGCGTATTGTTTCTTCCGTGCCGTTCGCGTTGTGCCAGGGCCAGAGATCTTTCCAGAAATACAGCACAACCGCAAGGATCGCGGGAAGCTGAACAATGACGATGAAGGCTTTCGCGAACTCGGAATCCGCGAACTGGACCAGTTGCTCCACGAGGATCATGTGCCCCGTGCTGCTGATGGGCAGAAACTCGGTTACGCCTTCCACGAGGGCAAGCAGGACGGCCTTCAAATACTCCACGCGAAACTCCAGAGTGGGATTGCCATTCGCGCGGGAGCATAGCACATGCGGCAAAATGAAAGCAGGAGTGCCCGCGGCACTCCTGCTTGTCTGTCACGGAAAACGCATCATTCACCCGGAGGTGGCGGGGGCGGCGGTGGTCCATCGCCCCGCCGGTGCGGTGGCCCTGGCCGGCCGCGATCATCGCCGCCGGGGCCGCGCCGCGGCTGCCGCGGCCGCAACGCACCGTCGCCCTCGGGCGGTGGCGCTTGGCCGAATCCGTCGTTACGTGGGGGACGATCGGAGTTGTCGCGATCCCGCAACGGGGGGCGGCCACTATCGTCGGCCTTGTCGCGCCCGTGGCCGCCGCGGCCTTCAAGGTAGCGGTCGCGCGCGCGCGAAACAAGGCGGCGCATGTCGCTGTCGAATTCCTGGACGAAGACGTACAACCGTGCGCGCTGCCAGTCGTCCAACCCTTCCGAGGCCTTCTCAAAGGCCTCGAAACGCGCCTCGATCAGCTCACGATCCGTCGCGATCAGGGAATCCAGCTTGGCGCCAATCCCTGGATCGTTCCGGTCTTCGCTGGCCGTCTCGTGAATCTCGCGCATTAGCCGCATCCGCTTGCGCTTGGCCTTCTCGGTCTGTTCCTTGACGTCCGCCAGGCGCCGCACCATGAGCACCGTCTGTTCATCGTCCAGGTCCAGTTCCTTTGAGAGTCGTGCCATCATCACGTGTTCCATGAATGCGCGCATCTCGGGATCAGGCTCGAAGTCGTGGGGCGGTGGGCCACCATGCGGGCCATCGGGACCACTGCGCGGGCCATGCGGTGGGCCGCCATGCGGACCATCTGACCCCCTGTCCGGGCCATGCGGTGGGTCGCCATGCGGGCCATCTGGCCCCCTGTCCGGGCCATGCGGTGGGCCATCGGGACCACTGCGCGGACCGTCCGCGCCGCCGCCCGGGCCATGCGGTGGGCCGGGTGGTTGGGCGAATACGAAACCGCATGCCACCAGGCTCAGCACCAGGGTCGATCCAAGTATCAGCTTTCGTTTCATGACACATCCTCATTCAGATATTCGTAAACCACTTCATCAAAGACCGCCCACTCATCGGTCTCAATCGCATCCAGTTCGGAATACCAATCGCTGCCGAAACTGTCGAGGTAGGCCTCCTCCCAGTTCTCGTCTTCCAGTATCGTCCAGGCCGAGGCGTACCCGCCGCTGACCTCGCCCTCGGCTTCGCCTTCCACGTAATCGTCGGCCGATACGTCCGCGATGATTTCGCCCCGCTCGAACAGGGCCGCAAGATAGGTCACCACGGCCTCATCGTTCGTGAGATCAACAGCGTCCGCAACGGGATCCCCCACGACGGGATGGGAGACCGTGGCTACCGGGGGATCGGCCGTTGCCGGGCTGTCGGCGCGGTTGCGCCACATGCTGCCCGCAACCACGGCGAGCATCGCGAGGGTCGCCACGGGCAGTACGAACCGCCACCACGCCGGACGCGCCGGCGCGGATTCCTGTTCGCGCACATGCGCCATCACCCGGGTCAAGAACTCCGGACGCACGTCGGGCGCGGGCAAGGTGCGCAGGTGCTCGGAGATTTTCGCGAATTGCTGGTGGCGCGCGGCCAACTCCGGATCCTCGGCGATCAGCCGCTGTATCCGTGCCGGATCCCGGGCCTCGCCATCCAGGAAGGCAGACAGTTCGTCGTTCCACTTCTCCTTACTCACAGCACATCACCTCCAAGTTCCAATAGTTTCAGCCGAAGCTGTTCACGCGCCCGCGCGATGCGGCTCTTGACCGTGCCCTTGCGGCACTTCACCGTCGCAGCGATCGCTTCGTAGTCCATGCCCTGCAGTTCGCGCAGCAGCAGCACCTCGCGATGCTCGGGTGACAACAGTCCCAGTGCGCGCTGCAGAAGCGATTCAATTTCTCCGAGCCGGGCCTGCCGATCCGGCTCGAGCCGGGCATCGGCCGCGAGCGGACGATCGTCGATGGGATCGGTCTTGCCCCGGCCGCGTCGTTTCGTGTCTCTCAAGTGATTCAAGGTCAAGTTCCTGGCAATACCGAACAGCACCGTGGAAAACTTCGCCTGCGGCGTGAGCCGGTTCAGGTACCGGTGCAAGCGTACGAAGCTCTCCTGCGCAAGATCCTCGGCATCCTCATGTGTGCCGGTCATGCGCTGGCAGAAGTGCACCAGTGGCCCCTGGTACCGCCGCACCAGCGCCGCGAAGGACTCCATGTCCCCCGACTGCGCCCGGGCGACCAGTTCCCAATCATCAATTTCAGTCATGCACCACCTTGCCTCGTTACCATCCTCTCAAACACCGCTTCGCGGGAAAGGTTCCACCAATAGTGACCCACTTCCGGAAGGTGACAATAGCGCGATAACCGCCAAGTGTAGCCCTGGCAGTACCTTGTGCAATACTTCTCCCCCCACGAAAGGCAGCGGCCCCATGCAGTTTCACGAATCCCACGCCGATATCCATGTTCCCGATGCTACACCGCCGGACGAAGCGATTGCCCGGACCACCCACCTCGGGATCGGCGCGCATCAGGATGACTTGGAAATCATGGCCTTCCACGGCATCCTCGCCGCCTACGGTCAGAGCGATGCCCATTTCACGGGGGTCACGGTCACCGATGGCGCGGGTGTACCGCGCACGGGCCGCTTCGCGGAATACACCGACGCGGAGATCGTCGCCATCCGCCGCGAGGAACAACGGTGTGCCGCGGACCTGGGACGATATGCAGCGCAGATTCAGCTGGGTTACACCAGCGCCGCGATCAAGGATTCCGGGAACGCTTCCCCGGTGGCGGACCTCGGCGCCATTCTGGAGACCGCGCGGCCGCGCGTCGTTTACACCCACAATCTCGCCGACAAACACGATACACACGTGGCGGTGGCGCTGCGCGTGATTGAGGCGATCCGCCGCATGCCGGAAGCCACGCGCCCGGAGATCCTCTATGGCTGTGAAGTCTGGCGGGGACTCGACTGGCTTCCGGACGACGCAAAGGTGGCGCTGGATGTCTCGGGGGGCGGCGATCTTCAGGCGCGGCTCATCGCCGTGTTCGAGGCACCACTGGCCGGCGGCAAGCGCTACGACCTCGCCGCGCCCGGGCGCCAGCGCGCGAACGCGACTTACCACCACGCGCACGAAGTGGATGCCGCGCAGGCCCTCGCCTTCGCCATCGACATGTCACCGCTGATCGTGGATCCCACGGCCGACCCGCTGTCCCATACGCAGGCGATGCTCGAAGCCTTCACCCAGGACGTGACGGCGCGCATACAGCGCTTCCGCTAACCTAGGGCCGCGACACCCGCGCCGCCTTGAGCGGCGGCATCCCGGCGTATTCATATTCCTCCACCCGCAGGCCCGCGTCGCGGAAGACGGCCCAGACGGGCGTGCCTGCCTTCGCCGTGGCTTCGGTGTCGCGGAGGAGTTCGCCGTAGCCAGGGTAGGTGGTCAGGCGCGGATCGTCCGGGCCGAGGGCGTAGTCGACGCCGTAGGCGTTGAAGACCTTGAGCGCATTCACGGCCACGGGGCCGTCAGGATCGGCATTGATGTCGCGGGCGAGCGGGGCGTAGCCGGGGCGCATGGGCCGGGGCAGCGCGAGGTTCTGGTAGAGGAAGACGGCGGCGAGGATCGCCAGCAGCACGACGCGCGGTCGGGGCGAGGGGATGGCACTCAGCGCAAAGGCGAGGATCGCGGGGACGGCCACCGCCGCGTAGATGATGTAGCGGATATAGAAGACCGGCTTCCACGCCCAGGACACCACGAAGAGAAACACGAGCGGCACGAAGAGCCAGCAGAGTAGCCAGCGCGCCGTGCGCGCGCGGCCCCAGGTCTCCCCGAGTTTGCGGCGGCCCAGCGCCTCGCGCACGGTCCAGACGAGCGCAGCGAGAAACGCCAGAGCCATAAGCTTGTCGAGCGAAATCCCGCCGGGCATGTAGGGCGCGGGATTCTCCCCTGTAAGACGGCCCCCGGCGAAGATGAGCAGGGCCTCCGCGAAGCGCGCGAGGTCCGGCGGGATGTCGTTGTAGACTTCGCTCTCGCTGCCGAGGTCATAGCGCAGGTAGAGCAGCCACACCGCGAAGCTCGCGCCGAGCACGAGATGCCCGGCGGTCCACACGATCAGCCGGCGCGGTTGCCGCCGCGATTCGCCGAGCAGGAACAAACCCTGCGCGGCGAAGAAGGGAATGCTGAAGGTGTGCGTGAAGAGCAGCGCCGCGTTCGCCACCGCGTGCAGCCCCCACCACCCGCGCCCCTGGCCGCCCAGCGCCTTCACGAAGCCGAGCAGCGAGGTCATGGCGAGGCAGGTGAGCAGCGGATAAAAACGCACCTCCTGCGCGTAGTAGGTATGAAACAGCGAGAGCGCGAAGAACAGCGCCGCCGCCCCCGCGGCCCGCGCCCCCGCGAGCGTCCGCACGATGAAGAAGAGCAATACGAGACTCGTGCAGCCCAGCGTCACCGCGAGCAGCCGTTGCACCAGCAAGGTATTGTCCGTCCCCGCCAACAGATTCCAGTGGTACTGCACGAGGTAGAAGCCCGGCACCAGCCGGAGGATCGGATCCTCCGTAAACACGCGATCCCAATACACCGCCAGCGACGGCGCAGGCAGATGCCGCAGCGTCACCGCCTCGTCCCCCCACGCCGACTCCTGCGTGATGCCGTTCAGCCGGATCCCCAGCGCCAACAGCACCAGCGCCGCGAGCACGGCGAGGGTACGCCACGATGTTGATGAAGTCTCGGAATCCGGGGAAGGCATGGCGCGTATTGTGCTGCCCGCGCCGGGGGCGGTCAAGCGGGAAGCTAACCACGTCCGTTCTGGCGTGGTCTCCCGACCGCGCCCACAACCAAGATACCCGATTGCGTGTCTTTGTGATGGTGTCGGGCTATACTCCAGCTTATGCTCGCACCACTTGCTACCGCCTTGCGCCTGCTCTTCTTCCGCGTCTCGCGCGAGGAACTGCTCGGCTTCGACAACCGGCATCTCGCACTCGGGCTGCTCTTCACGTGGATCGCGGGAGTGGGCCGGCACTGGGATCATGTCGACGTCACCTGGCACCAGAAGCTGGGCCTGCACTCGGTCGGTTATGTCTTTGTGCTGGCCGCGCTCCTCTGGGCCGTGGCCTGGCCCCTCGCACAGCCGGGCTGGACCTATCGCCGGGTGCTGACCTACATCATGCTCACCGCCCCGCCCGGCTTCATCTACGCCATCCCCGTCGAACGCCAGTTCGGCTTCGAAGACGCCTACATGCTGAATCTCTATTTCCTGCTTGGGGTCTCCGTCTGGCGCGTGGCCCTGTGGTTCCAGTTGCTCCACCTACTCGGCCGCCTGCACCTCTTCCAGACCATCATCGTCGCGCTGCTCCCCCTCGCCGCGATAGCCACCTATGCGGCGATCGCGGGCAAGGTCAGCGACCTCTTCATCGGGGTTATGGCAGGGAACCGCCAGGTTACGGTAACCGACGGCGTCAAGCAGTTTCTAGGCATGTTCGTAATGCTGTCCTTTCTCAGTCTCGCCGTCACCGGACCATCCTATCTGGGGATGCTGGTCCGGGCCGCCATCCACCGACATCAACAGCGACAGTCGATATCGGTCGCTGACACGACGTCTTCGGAGGAAGACTGATTCCTCCGTTTTGGCGTGGTCTCCCGACCGCGCCCACAACGCATCTTAGTCGTCACGCAGCCCACAACACGTCTTCGTCTTCACACGATCACAACGCGTCTTCCATCAACCCATCCATCCCAATATCCCATCCGGAAAAATCTGCGCCCATCTGCGGACAATGTTCCCGGTTTCCATCTCCCCCCGCTTCTTGACGCCGCCGCCCTCATCCGCATAGATTGCAGCGATACGCAAATTGCGAGGAGCGCATCATCATGGCCACCCCCCCCATCACCCGCCGTACCTTCGGCATCCAGACCCTCGCCGCAGGCCTTGCGGCCACGGGCCTTGCCCGCGCCGCGCGTGCGGAGGAAGTACCCCCCGCGCCGCCCGGCACCTATGCCGACATCCACGTCCACATCACGCAAGAATGGGGCGACCGCCCGGCGCTGACGGTGAAGGGTCTGCTCGAGTGGATGGACGCGGAGGGCATCGCGCAGGCGGCGGTGTTGCCGATTGATTCGCCGGAGTCGTGGTTCTTCCCGATCACCACGGACTATGTGCTCAAGGAAACGAAGGATCACCGCGACCGGCTGATCCCCTTCTGCCATGTGGATCCGCGCACCCTGAACCTCGGCAGCTACGACGCGAAGCGCGACCTCCTCCTGCGCTACCGCGACGCGGGTGCACGCGGCTTCGGCGAGCACAAGGTCGGCATGCCCATCGACGATCCGCGCAACCTGCAGATCTTCCGCGCCTGTGCGGAGGCGGGCCTGCCCGTCCTCTTCCATCTCGACAACATGCGCAATTCCGATGCGCCCGGCCTGCCGGGGCTGGAGAAGGTCTTGCAGGAAAACCCGGACGGCGTCTTCATCGGCCACGCGCAGGGCTGGTGGGCCAGCATCAGCGGCGACGTGACCCAGGAAGAATTGCAGAAGTACCCCAACAAACCCGTCGCCCCGGGCGGCGCGATCGATCGGCTGATGGATGCCTACCCCAACCTCTACGGCGACCTCTCCGCCGGCAGCGGTGCAAACGCGATCCTCCGCGACATGGACTTCGGCCGGGCCTTCCTGGAGCGCCGGGCAGACCGGCTGCTCTTCGGCACGGACTACCTCGCCCCGAAACAGAAGGTCCCGCAGTTCAGTCTCTATAACGATATCGACCTGCCCGAGGCGGCCAAAGCCAAGATTTTCCGGGACAACGCCCGGCGGATCCTTGGTGTATAATCAAGCGACTAGACGACTCTCGTTCCGAAATTGTATTTTGGAACGAGAATGTCGGTAGAGCTGTGCTTTGCGATGGCTTCGCGAAGTTCAACTTCGCAGGCAGGTGCGTTCCAAAATGAAATTTTGGAACGAGTGCCTATGTCCTATTCATCCGGAGAGCATCATGAAAAAGAACGGTTTTACCCTGATCGAACTGCTGGTGGTCATCGCGATCATCGGCATCCTCGCGGCGATCTTGCTGCCGGCCCTGGCGCGTGCGCGCGAGGCGGCGCGGCGGGCGAGCTGCCAGAACAATCTCAAGCAGATGGGCCTCGTGCTCAAGATGTATTCGAACGAGAGCAAGGGCGAGCGCCTGCCGCCAGCACACGGCGACCAGCCCTTCGGTGCCGTCGCGGATGCAACCGGTTGCGATCCGAGCACCTTTCAATCCTTCACATCCTTCTCACCGGACATGGAGGCGATCTACCCCGAGTACCTCAGCGACCTGAATGTGCTGATCTGCCCCTCCGACGCGGAAGCGGGCGACGACAACACGCTGAAGATCGTCGCGGATGACGGCAGTGGCACCTGCCAGTGGGTCGGCCTCGCCACGCACAGCGACCAGAGCTACAACTACATAGGCTTCGCTCTGGATCAGGTGGATCAGGCCGATGAAGTGAACTCCCCCTTCCCCGGTCCGGTACAACTTGTCGCCATCTCTTCCACCATCGGCCCCTTCGTCTTCAATGAAAATCCCACGGACGATGTTGTGCTCGATCAGGATGTCGATCTCGAGCCCTTGCAGGTTGTCGGCCTGTACAACATGGGATACGGCAACGGTGGCGGCGAGTCCATCTACCGTCTGCGCGAGGGCATTGAGCGCTTCCTCATTACGGATATCAACAATCCCGCCGCATCCGCGCAGGCACAGAGCACGCTGCCCATCTCGTGGGACAACATCGCCAGCAACCCCGGCGGTGACATCGGCTACAACCATGTGCCGGGCGGCGTAAATACCCTATACCTGGACGGCCATGTGGCCTTTGTGCGTCAGGGCGATGAGTTCCCCGCGACCCCGTCCCACGCACAGTTGAATTCGCTCTTCGACTGATCACCCCGCACCGCTTGTCCGGCGCCGCGCGAATACCTTAGAGTGTCGCGCGGCGCTTTCGTTTACTTGGCTTCCGCCATTTCAGGAGAGAATCATGCTTCGTACCCTGTTGATGCCGACCGCAATCGCGGCGGCCGCCCGTCGCCGTTTCGCGCCACTACGGCCCGGATGCTGGCGAGACGCCTCGCTCGGCCGCGATCGATGCG
>JAUIKJ010000090.1 GCA_030430835.1 Candidatus Hydrogenedentota bacterium | reverse complement strand
GCCACACTATCGCTTTTCTGATTGCCACGCCTCAGCGCTTCAACTGATAGATCTCGCAATGGCGTTCTGTCCAGCAGTTGCAACGTGTGATCACATCTCACAAATCATAGCCGCCGCACGTCGTGGGAGTTACTCTCGCGTACGCCGGCTGCAGAGATCTCAATAAATTCTGCATGTTCTTGCAGTTCTGCAATTGTCCGTGCACCGCCATAGCTCAACCCAGAACGCAGCCCGCCGACCAACTGATAGACGATCTCCTTCACATTGCCCCGGTAAGGCACCACCGCCTCGACCCCTTCGGGCACGACCTTGTCCCAATCGACCTGGCTTTCGGCACTCTCATCCTGTTCCTGCTCGGCCAACCGCCGCGCCATGGCCGCGCCCAGGGATGCCATCCCACGCACAACTTTCACCTTCTGCCCATCACGGATGACCGGTGACCCCGGCGCTTCTTCAGAACCGGCAAAGAGGCTGCCAATCATCACGGTATCCGCGCCGCCGGCAATTGCCTTGGCAATGTCGCCGGAATACTTGATGCCCCCATCGGCGATCACCGGCACGTCGTGCTTGCCGCACTCCTCGGAAACGTCCATGACGGCCGTCAACTGCGGCACGCCCACACCCGCCACCACGCGCGTGGTGCAGATGGCGCCCGGACCCACACCGATCTTCACAGCGTCTACGCCGGCGTCAATCAGGTCGGCCGCGCCCTCGGCGGTAACAATATTGCCCGCGATAATCTGCGCATCGGGGAAGGCCGCCTTCAGCGCGCGCACCGTCTGCGCGACCATGGCCGAATGGCCATGCGCCGAATCCACGACGAGCACATCGGCCCCCGCCTTGAGCAACGCCTCCGCGCGCGGCACTTCCGTCTCGCCCACGCCGAGCGCCGCACCCACGCGCAACCGGCCCAGATCATCCACGCAGCGCTGCGGAAAGTCGCGCGCCTTCTTGATGTCCTTGATCGTCAGCAGGCCCTTGAGCTTGCCCGCATCGTCCACAATCGGCAACTTCTCGATGCGGTGCTTGTGCAGCAACTTCTTCGCTTCGTCGAGCGAGGTGCCCGGCGCTACGGTTACCAGCCGCTCCTGCGGCGTCATCGCGGTGCTGATCGGCTTGCCATAGTCTTCTTCGAAGCGCATGTCGCGGTTCGTGAGAATGCCCACCAGGGTGCCCGTAGCATCCGTAATCGGCACGCCGGAGACGTGGTAGCGCGCCATCATGTTCTCGGCATCCTGCAGGCTGTTCTCGGCCCGCAGCGTAAAGGGGTCGGTGATGATGCCCGACTGCGACCGCTTGACGCGGTCAATCTCCGCCGCCTGATCCTCGATAGAGAGGTTTTTGTGGATAATCCCGATGCCGCCCTCTTGCGCCAAGGCGATGGCCAGCCGCGATTCGGTCACGGTGTCCATCGCCGCGCTGAGCAGCGGGATATTCAGGTTGAGTTTGCGCGTGAGACGTGTGGAAAGATTAACGTCACGCGGAAGCACGTCGGAACGGGACGGACGCAGCAGCACGTCGTCGAAGGAAAGGCCCCGTGTGATACGGTCTTTAGACGGCATAGAACCTCGCAGAACCCGGTCAATGATGTGGTTCCGGAGGCGGTTGTCCCCCGGAATCAGTATTATAGGGCCGCCGGAAGCCGTCTGCAACCGGCGGAACCCTGCGAAAGGAAGTCCACGGTGATTGGCTGGCCGGCGTTCTGGACCTGTCTGTGGCGCAGTCTCCCGCGCCCCGGCGGCACGGCCGTCCACTGGGGGCGGGGACGGGTGCTCGCTGTGTTCGTCGCCTTCATCCCCTGCTGCCTGCTCGCCCTGTTGCATTGGATCGGCTTTGTGATCGATGAAGTCCTCTTCCCCGGCTACCGGAAGATACATGTCAAGCAGCCGCTCTTCATGGTCGGCCCGCCGCGCTGCGGCACCACCTTCCTCCACCGGCTGCTTTCTAAGGACACGGAACGCTTCACCGCCATTACCCTCGGTGAGATGATCTTCGCGCCCTCCATCACGGAGCGGAAGATCTTCGCGGCCTTCGTCGCGCTTGACCGCGCACTCGGTCGGCCCGTACCGCGGCTGGTCCGGGTCTTCGAGCGGGTCGTCTTCGGGCCCCACGCGCGGATGCATAAGGTCAGTTTCTTCGAGCCGGAGGAGGACTACGTTCTCCTCAGCTACATCTTTGCCTGCCACATGCTCATCGCCCCCTTCCCCTTCCGCGACGTGCTCGGGCACCTCTACGCCTTCGACTGGGAAACGCCTCCGGAAGACCGCGACCGGGTCATGCGCTTCTACAAGCAGTGCGTCCGGCGCCACCTCTACGTTCACGGCCCGGGCAAGACCTACCTCTCGAAGAACCCCTATTTCTCGCCGATGGTCAACTCACTGGACGAACACTTTCCCGACGCGACGTTTCTCACCAACCTGCGCACCCCCTACGAGGCGGTCCCTTCCTACTTCAGCCTCTGGAACTTTATGTACGGCGGCGTGTTTCAGAATCGGCCGGACGATCCCCTCGCCAAGGACTTCATGCTCGATTTTCTGCAGATGGCCTACCGCTATCCCGTGGAATGCTTCGATGCCTGGCCCGCGACAAAGTCCGTGGCCGTCCAATATACCGACCTCATAACAACGCCTCAGGCAACGGTGCAGCAGGTCTACGACCGCTTTGGCTGGTCCCTGTCCCCATCCTACCGCAAGGTCCTCGAGCAGGCCCAGGCAGCGGCGGGACAATTTCAAAGTGGCCACAGCTACAGCCTGGACCTGGTGGGCCTGGAGGAAGCGGATATTTCGGCGCGATTTCGATAAACCCTGGTAACGACGCAACCGCCGGTCGGTAAGGTCTAGCAAATCTTCGCGTCGGGATGCAGTTCCCCGACCGTCAATTCACCTCCGGCACGAAGGCAAATCTCCCCATGCTCCAAGCCTTTCGGCAGTTTCTACCCGCATGCGTCCTGCTCGCGCTGTGCCTCACCGGCATGGACGGCGTCGGGCAGTTTTTCGTCCCCGGTGCGGATCATGCGGCGGGCCTTCTCGAGATGTGGCAAATGGCCTGCGCCACCTTCGTCCTCTATCTGCTGCTCGCCGTCGTCTACTGGGCCATCGTCTGGCTGCTGGCGGTGCTGCTCGGAGGCGCACGGGTGGGCATCGCCTTCTTCGGCGTCGTCGCGTACCTGGTCCTTCTCACCGCGAGTCTGGCCTACGTCGAAATCAACTACTACCAGTTTCTCGCGGAGAACTGGGATACGCAGCCGTGGATGGTCTTCGGACTGACCCTCGCCTGCCTGCCGGTTGCCCTGCTGCTCACCCTGATCGTGGCCCGGATCTCGGCGGCACACACCACCTTCGCCATTCCGCGGCTCGTCGCGATTGGTGTCGCGGTGCTGCTCCTGGAAGCCGTCGCCCTGCTTTGGGTGGTGAAGCATGCCTGGGGCGGCCCCACCTGGGCCGTGCTCCTGATGTATGCCCCCGCCGCTGCCGTGACGATCCCCGGTCTGCGAAAACTCTCGGTGCGTGGCTTACCGGTGCGCGCCCTGATGGTGGCCACCCTCATCGTCCTGTTGCTGCCGGCCCCCTGGACCCTGAACCGGCTCCGCGCGGTACATGCACCGGCAACCTTCGTGCAACGAAGTCACGATGTGAAGCATGTCATCCTCATCACGGTCGACACCCTTCGCCGCGATGCCATCACCGCCTACAATCCTGGCGGTGGCCTGACGGAGAACATGGATCGCATAGGCCGCGACGGCACGATCTTCGACAATGCCTACAGCGCCTCGTCATGGACCCTGCCCGCGGTGGCGTCCATCATGACCGGACTCCCGCCGCGCACGCATGGCGCGACGGATTGGGCGGCGATACTCTCCACCGAGTTCGACACGATCGCCGAACACTTCAGTAACGCGGGCTACAAGACTGCCGGCATGGGCGACAATTTCTTCCTCGCGCCGCGCGGCAACATGAGCCAGGGCTTCCACTATTACCGGTGGTACCCCACGCCCTGGGTGCAGGCGCAGGCCTTCCGCGCGGGCTTCGCGCACTGGCTGTGGACCCTCCCGCTCCTTGGCCTCACCACCACGGTAAGCCTTACGGACAATGCCATCGCGTGGGTCGAGGAACACGCGGAGGACGATTTCTTTTTCTGGCTCCACCTCTACGATCCGCACATTCCCTTCACCCCCCCGGAAGAGTTCATGCCCGGCGGCGTTTACCCGGAGATGGGCGAGGGATTCTGGAACGTGCCACGCGTGCGCATGGGGCATTTCGCGCGCACGCAGGAAGAGCGGCAGTGGATCAAGTCGCTCTATGACGGCGAGGTCCGCTACGTGGATCACCACATCGGCCGGCTGTTGGACACGCTCCAGGCGCGCGGCATCTATGACGATGCGCTCATCATCCTCACCTCGGATCACGGGGAAGAGTTCTGGGACCACGACGGTTTCGAACACGGCCACACGCTCTACGACGAACTCATCCACGTGCCGTTGCTGGTGAAGGCCCCCGGTGGCGGCGAAGGCGCACGGGTTGGCACGCGAGTCAGCACGCAGGCCCTGCTTCCGACCATCTCGGATCTGACTGGCCTGGGGGTCGCGCCCCCGGATCCGCAAAACCCCTCCTTCGCCGCGAGCGTGGCCGATCCGGCCGCGCACTATCCGGACTACCCAATCGCGAGCGGTGCGACGCTCTATTACAGCGCGATGGACAGCGTGATCACCGGAGACAACAAGTACATCAAGGACCACGTAACCCAGCGTGAGTCCCTCTATGACTTGGCCACGGATCCGGGGGAGCACGACTCACTCACCCATTCCCATCCCGAAGGCGTCTCGGAGGGCCGAAGCTCGCTCCAGCAGAAGGTCGATCACGACACAACGCTGCGTGAAGACTACGGCGGGGACGCCACGTTAAACCGCGAGATCAGCGATCAGGAGAAGGAAGCGCTCCGCGCGGTGGGCTATCTCTAGCCGTACCCGGTGCTTGCAATACCCCGCGATCACCGCTATTGTGGTGCCGATCCACGCTATTCACGGAGTTTATCCATGCGATCCCTCTTGCTTTGCCTCACCCTGATTGCCGCCGCGTTGCCGGTTGCGGCAGACGATGCCGCCTTGCAGGAGGCCATCGACGCCGCGCGCGCGGCTTTCGACGCCCACGACAAGGTACGGGCCGGGCTCTCGCTCGATGCCCGTATTCCCATGGGCGCGAACCGCGTCACGATGTTCGGGTCGGGAACGGTGGCCTACCAGAAGGATGGCAATCGCTACCTGCAAATCCTGAACCTCAAGATGCCGGAGCCCTATCAGATGGAGGCCGACGTCCGGGTGTTGTCCAACGGTACGCAGGTGTGGATCACGCGGCGCTTGATGGGCACCGACACGGTGGAACAGAAATCGCCGGACCTGCTCACGGGCGCTGTACCGCCCGGGGGAGCCTTGCTCTTCGATCTGATCAGCGAGGATCTCGACCTGAAACGACTTCCCGACACGGAGGCGGGCGGGAAATCGGCCTATGCCTTTGAGGGTGTGCCGAAAACAGGCACGGCGTTGCAGTTTACCAAGGCGGAATTCGAGGTAGATCAGGAAACGGGGCTCCTGCGTGAGGCCCGGCTCTACGAATCGGAAGGCGCGCTTACAGTCCGTCTGACCCAGACCGGCTATGACTTTTCCCCGGACTTGTCCGGCGTGGACTTCACGCCGCCGACTCCCACGGCGACCAGCACCGGTTCCGGTGCGGGAACGGACGCTGCCGCCCCCGCGCCGGAAAGCCAGCCAACGGGCAGCGGCGCCGGCAGCGCGCCCCCGGGTTTCCCGGGCAACTGAGCGTATCCTACGTGAACCCGCGGGCTGCGCAACTGGGTAAGATCGCCAGCATCGTCCTGTGGCTTGGGGTTGCCGCCGCGATGGCCGGGGTGTTTCCGACCCGGGCCAACCAGGTGTTGCTTGCGCTGGGACTTATTACGCTCCTCGCCCACGTGGTCGAATTCGGGATCTTTCTACGGCGCTACCGCGCGCCGGAGGACCGCCTCGCCGGGGCGCTGGTGCAGACCTTGCTCTTCGGCATCTTCTTTCTTGGGCCGCGCATGCGCGTATCAGCGGGGCAGTAGACGCTCAAACTCGTCCGTGAACTGGCGGGCGATTGCCGCGTCGTGAATGATCAGCAGGTTCTCGTCGTTCTCTTTCTCGGCGCTCTTGCTGAAGTTGTAGCTGCCGGTCACACTGGTCTCGCCATCGATCACGATCACCTTGTGATGCATGCTGTAGCGGTTCTGGTCGAGGTAGATCTCCGCCCCCGCGTCGCGCAGCCGATCGTCTTCCGCGTAGCGATCGTTCACGTTGCGCCCCTCGAACAGGCCCCGTACGCGTACACCCTGCGCCACACGCGCGGCCATCGCCTTGCCGATGGGATCACTGGTGAAGGAGAAGGCCATGAAATCGATGCGGGTGTCGGCCGCCGCGATCTCGGAAAGAACTTCGCGCTCCACGTCGTCTTCGGGGGCGAAGTAACACTCGATGCGGACCGCGCCCACGACCACCTCGGGATGGGGCGTATTCCGCGGCGATCGCCGTCCGAAGCGCCGCGCGTCGAACATCTCCCGGAACTCGTGGGTGTAGTTCTCCGCGAGGTGTGGTGACACGATGCGAAGCGCGTTGTTGTTGTTCCGGTACACGCCGTTCTCGCTGACGTTCGTGGAACCGGTCCACACGCGGGTCCCGTCCACCACACAAAACTTGTTGTGCATGAAGGCGCTGCGCTCGTCGAACACCACCGGGATACCCGCCGCAATGCAGCGCAGCACCCCCTCCCGGTCTTCGTAGTGGGAGTCCGACACAATCGCGACCCGCACTCCGGCGCGGTGCCGCTCGATGAGCGCGTCCGCCACACTACCCAGCGACAGTTCGTAAAAGGCCGCAAGCACGCTGGACTCGGCATCCGAAATGAACTGGACCAGGTGATCGTCGATTCCGAAGGGCGACAAGGCCTCGACGGGTGCGAAGAACAGGGCGAGTTCGCCGACATCGGTCGGTTGCGCGGGCGACGGCAGCGGCACGGTTGGCAGGTCTAGCGTTTCCAGCCGCGCCTGGAACAACGCCGCCTGATCCCGCAGCGACGCCCACAGCGCCCGGATCTGTTGGTCGTGTGCCTCGCGTGCCGGGGACACGAGATAGAGCACCACAAGCACCAGGAGAATCAGCGCGAAGAACAGGACGAGATTACGCAGCGGTTTGCCCGGCTTCTTGCGGCGGCGGCGTTTTTTTCGCGGATAGCCCATGGCTATAGTTTAGCGAATGAATACTGAATATATCTACCGTTATCTCAGGTCGGTGTCAACAGGAGCCGGCTGCATTATGGACGCATCTGGTGCGCTACATTTGCAAACACTTGCAAACAATGGCAGAATACGGTCGTTGCTGGAGTCGATCGTTGACGACATGTTATCGGGAGTCTTTCACGCATGGCCGATCATGACATCCTTACCCTCGAAGAGGTTGCCGAATACCTGCGCGTTTCGGAGCGCACGGTCTATGACTGGGCGAACAAGGGCGAGATCCCCTGTGGCAAGCTCGGGACCACCTGGCGCTTCAAGCGCGCCGAGGTCGAGCGTTGGGTGGATCGTAAGCTTGGCGGTGGCCGGGCCGCGCGGCCGGAGTCCGTGCTGCTCAAGGACATCCTGGCGCCGGAGCGCGTTTTGCAGCTCACCTGCAAGACGAAGCAGCAGGCGCTCGACGCGCTGGTCGACGTGCTCGCTGCCGCACCCGAGGTGAAGAGCCGCGACGAACTCGCACGCGAGGTCAACGAGCGCGAGAAGCTCATGAGTACCGGCATCGGATTCGGCATCGGCGTGCCCCACGTGCGCCTGGCCTCGGTATCGGATCTGGTGATGGCTGTGGGGGTGAACGACACCGGCCTCGACGACTATGCCTCGCTCGACGACGAGCCCGTGCGGATCATCTGCATGGTCGCCGCGCGCGACGGCCAGCACGCGCAGTACCTCAAGACCCTCGCCGCGATCAGCGGCGTGTTGAAGGACACGGCGATCCGCACGGCGCTGCTCGAGGCTGACGAACCCGCGACCGTGTACAACATTCTCACGGCGGGGGGCTGAGGTGCCGGAGATCAACACCAGCATTCTGGCCGTACTCGGCGCCGCGATTTTTGGTGGCACGGTCGGTGCCGCGCTCTTCCAGCGCTTCCGGGTTCCGCAGGTGGTGGGCTATATCGTCATCGGCCTAATCATCGGCCGGAGCGGTTTCGAGATCGTCTCGGAAAATGAGCTCGCGGCCTTTGAGAGTATCAATCTCTTCGCACTCGCGGTCATTGGTTTCCTCGTCGGTGGTGAACTGATGATCGACACCTTCCGCCAATACGGCCGGCAACTGGCCGGCATCCTCTTTGGCGAGGGCTTTGGCGCGGTATTTATGGTCGGCATTCCGCTCACGCTGATCTTCTACTACATGCTTGGCGACTGGCGCCCGGCCCTGGCCGCGGGGCTCGTCTTCGGTGTAATTGCCTCCACCACCGACCCCGCCTCTACCGCAGGCGTGCTCTGGGAGTACCGCAGCCGCGGGGTATTGACCACCACGATCATTGCGATCGTCGCTCTGGACGACGCGCTCGCGCTTGCGCTTTACGGCGCGGGATCCAGTACCGCGCAGTTCCTGGTGGGCCAGAATGTCGCCATCGGCGGGGAGATTCTGAAGATTGGTGTCGAGCTCTTCGGCGCCGTTCTCGCCGGGGTCGTTGCGGGCGTCGTTGTTCGCTATCTGCTGAACTGGCTCCACCAGCCTGAGAAGAGTTTGACCATCGCGGTCGGGGTCTTGCTGCTGGTGGTGGGTATCTGCGCCGCGCTGGAACTCGATGTCATTCTCGCTGCCATGGCCTTCGGTGTTACCCTGGCCAACCTTGCCCCCTTGCGCAGCAAACAACTCTTTGCGATTGTGCGCTCTTTCTCCACACCAATCTATGTCCTCTTCTTTGTACTGGTCGGCGCACGCCTCAGTGTGGGCAGCATGCCGATCTGGTTGTGGGGCGTCGTCGCGGTCTACATTGCCGGTCGCAGTTCCGGCAAGATCTGTGGCGCCTACCTCGGTGCGCGCCTCAGTGGCGCCGCGCCGGTGGTCCAGAAGTTTACCGGCCTCGGTCTCTCGGCGCAGGCCGGCATCTCGGTGGGCCTCTCCATCATGGCCGGACAGCGCCTGAACAATGTCGACCTCGGCAACGGCCTCTTCCTCGGCGACGTCATCATCTTCTGCATCGCCGCCTCTACCTTTCTCATTCAACTCGTGGGGCCCTCGCTCATCAAGCTTTCGGTACAGCTCGCGGACGAAATCGGGCGCAACGTGACCGAGGAGGATATCATCGACGCCATGACGGTGGCCGACGTGATGGAA
>JAUIKJ010000089.1 GCA_030430835.1 Candidatus Hydrogenedentota bacterium | reverse complement strand
ATTGCGGACAACAAATTCGAGGGTACCGTGTCCGGTGTGCTCGGCGATATCCCGGTACGCGGTGCATTGGTGGACACCACCAAACTCGTCGTTGCGCCCTATGATTCCCCCGAAGCCATTCTCGGCACCTGGGACTTCGTTGCCCACCTCGATAACGAAACGCACCCCGGCACCATCACCTTCCTTGAAGATGGCCACGTTCTGAAGGCGGAGATCGCCACCGAGACCGGCCTGACCCTGGGCGCGGATTCGGTGGAGTATAAGCAGGTCGGCGACACGATGGGCGTGATTCGATTCGAAGTCGCGATCCCCGACCTCGGCACCGAGAAGCAGGTCATCGAACTCATCGTTAATGGTGATCGCTTCGACGGCGAAGAGTTGCACTCGCAGGGAGCCTTCTACATGGAAGGCACGCGACAGGGCTAGGCCATGGGGGGCGGCCGCGCATGCTTGCGCCCGACGCAACAATGCCGATCGCGTCTGTATCGTAGGAGGCTTGCGCGCGAGGCTGTCGTCGCGAAATTTTTGCCGGTGCGCTACATCCGCCGCCTTGCGGGTACCCCTTAAAACGGGGGCGTCGCGATGGGGATTGCTGACGCAATTCTATCCGCCAGAGACGAGTTGCAGTATCGTCAGTTTCGCGCCTTCTTCCACGGGGACAGCCGCGGGGTCTTCGAACCAGCGGAGGTTTTCGTCGTTGAAGAGGATGAGGACGTGCTGGCGCTGCGCGCCGCTGTCGTCGAAGAGGTGGGGGCGCAAGAGCGGATAGTCCGTGACGAGCGTGTCGAGGGTAGCGCGGAGGTTGTCCGCTTCAACGGTGACCGGATTCCTGTCCCCGGTGCAATGGCTGAGCAGCCCGGGGAGTTGTACGGTGACGTCCGGCATGGCTATGCGCCTTCGGGCAGCACGGCGACGGATACGCTCGCGATGCGGGGCAGGGTTTCGTCGAGTGATTGCCAGCTATCGCCGGCGTCGCGGCTGTAGTAGACCTTGCCGTTGGTGGTGCCGAAGTAGACGCCGCAGGGATCGAGGGTGTCGGTGTCCATGGCCTGGCGCATCACGCCGACCCAGGCGTCGTCCGGCAGGCCATCGCGCTGCGGGGACCAGTTCGCGCCGGCATCCTTGCTGCGGAACACCGTGAGCTTGCCGTCAATGGGCACGCGGTGCTCGTCGCTTTCCATGAGCGCGATGAAGAGCGTGTCGGTGTGCTTCGGGTCGACGGCCATGGGGAAGCCGAAGGTGCTGGGCAGGCCGTTCTCGATACGTTCCCAGCTCTCCGCGCCGTCGTTGCTGACGAAGACGCCCTGATGGTTCTGCTGAAAGAGGCGGTCCGGATTTTCCGGGTCGCGCACGAGACGGTGCACGCAGGTGCCAATGTCCTTGTGCTCCTTGCCCTCGATCACAATGGGAAGGCCCTTGGTCTTTGCCTCCCAGGTCTTGCCGCCGTCGTCGCTGCGGAGCACGCCCACGGCGGAGATGCCGACCCAGATACGATCCGGGTTGGTCTCGTCCACGATAATCGAATGGCAGCACATGCCGCCCGCGCCGGGCATCCACTCGCTGCGTGAGGGATGATTCGCCACGCCGGTGACTTCTTCCCAGTGCTCTCCACGATCGTTGGAGACGAAGAGGCCGGCGTCGGCGACGCCGGCGTAGACCCGATCCGGTGTGGAGGCGGCACCCGGGGTGACGGTCCAGATCTTGTCCAGCTTCCCCGGCGCGCCGTCGGCGTACTTCGGGCCGTGCTCGATCTGCCGCCAGGTTGCGCCGAGGTCGTCCGAGACCTGCACGGTCGCGCCGTAGACGTAACTGCCGACGGCGGCATAGAGGCGGGGCGTTTCGCCGCGCGCGTCGTACTGGATGTCGGCGACTTCCCAGCCCTTCATGAGAGGGCCGCGCAGATTCCAGTGCTGACGCTGCTCGCCGGAGGTGAAGAAGAACGCGCCTTTTTGGGTCGATACCATCAGCAGGATCTTGGCCATGGGGGAAGCCTCCGTTGGTTCCTTGGCGGATACCTTACGAGGCTAGCAAAAAACCGGGGGAAAAAGAAGGTGCCAGCGGGCGATTGGGACGGGCTATCCAGTTCGACCCCGTCTGTCACCTCGACCGGAGGGAGAGGGCTTGACCCAGGGTGATTACCTTGGGTTTAAGATTTCTCCCTTCGGTCGAAATGACAAGGTGTTTCGCAATGGTGATTCTCGTTTCGACTATGCCTGTCACCTCGACCGGAGGGAGAGGGCTTGACCCAGGGTGATTACCTTGGGTTCAAGATTTCTCCCTTCGGTCGAAATGACAAGGTGTTTCGCAATGGTGATTCTCAATTCGACGATGCCTTGCACCGCGCCCTCACCAGTCACCTCGACTCCGCCAGTCACCTCGCCCCTACCAGTCACCTCGCCCCTACCTGTCACCTCGACCGAAGGGAGAGGTCTTGGACCGCGCGCTTCACTTTGGGTTTAAGATTTCTCCCTTCGGTCGAAATGACAAGCTATTCGCCGGGCGTAAGGGCGGCCATGGCCGCCGTATAGCGCGGTTCGTCGTAGACGGCGGCGGCCTGCTTCAGCAGGGGCAGCAGCGCCTCCGGGTGGAAGTCGCGGATCTGTTTCCCGGGCCATGCTTCTTCGCCCAGCGCAAAGGGCAGCAGGTAGTCCAGCGCCTTGCGGAGGCCCGCGCCAGTGCGCGATTCGAAGTGCCACAGATCGACACCGAGCCGTTCCCCGATCGCCGCGAGGCGGAAGTGCGCGTCGAGATTCATCACGCTGTAGTCCCAGGATTTCGTGCGCATCAGTTCGAAGCGCTGGCGGCCGTCCTCCTTGATCTGCCGCGCGATGCGGCGTGGGCCCACTTCTTCGAGCACCGCCCGCGCGACCGCTTCTCGTCCCGTGGCGAGGGCGAAGGTGGCGACCTGCACGTCGTACCAGGTGCCGTGGTTGTTGAAGCTTTTCGCTTCCTTCTGGCCGAGGGGGCTTTCCAATAGCCAGTCGAGGTAGGCCGACAGCCACGCGTGCCACGCGGTGTCGTCCGCTTCGCTCCAGTGTTCACTGCCGCGCAGTTCGGTGATGGCGGCATCAATGTCCAGCAGGCGGATGCCGCGGATGATGCCGGTGGGGTCGCCCTCCGACTTGCCGGGGACGAACTGCGCGTAATTGAAGTTCGGATTCATGCGTGTCGCGGGATTGAGAAACCACGCACGAATCTGCGCCACGGCACGGGTGGCGTGCTGGGCCTCGCCGCTTTCCTTCCATCGCCCGGCGGCGTCGACCACCGCATCCGCCATCTTGAAATAACGCACGCGATCATACTGATCACCCGCCGCCTCCGGGTTTACTTCGCCATCGCGGAAGACATAGGGCAGTCCATCCGGCGTGTCCGGATCGGGCCAATAGTAGGGCGAGAGCGTGAGGTAGTCGTGTTTGTCGCCACTCGGCGGCGTGGCGGTCTTGTCGAGAACGGTGAAGGGTGGCGTGTCCGCGTGTGCGGCGAAGGTCGATAGTGCGAGGAGGAGGATCGCGCGCAGAGGCGCAGAGACGCGGAGGAAGATGCAATCCGAACTTGGGAGGTAGCTAATCATGGATGACAAGGTATCGCACTTGGAAGAAGGGATTTGACCATAGCGGTTGAGAACGCGTATATGCAGAAGCCAGGAGAATTTGGCCGGATCGGTCGCAGACTAGCGGAACAACTCCAGGGCAATCAGCAATCGCAACAATCCGTAGGGTACGAGAATCACGCTCATTAGAAGCAGGGTGCCTGAACGGGCCATGTGTTGCTGGTTCATCATTGGACATTCCTCGCGCAACGCGGCGGATAGATTGAATCGCGCGGACCACTGCAGCATGCGGAGACCGCGTGCGACCGCGTAGACCAGGGGAATCACCACGGCGATATCGCCTGCAAACATGAGTACCAACATGAAGAGAATGGCGAGAACTTCCCAGCGGCGCGGACTTACGCCCTTCCAGTATTCCGGCACCGAGTCGTAGGCGCCGCCCGCCCAGGTGAAGAACACGGTGGCAACGGGGCACCACAGTGCGGCGAGCACGACCTCGGGATGTATCGGGAAATACGGCGGGGCAAGTGTCACGGGATTCGCATGGGCGGGCAGTGCACAAGACGCGCACGCAACAGTGAGGCCCAGAGCGCGTGTGAAATCACTCTCGTAGACGCGGTTCATCGTCTGACGGCCACGGCGAGCAATGCGATACTCGCCGGTAGGAAGAAGAGGATGGTGAGTCCACCCAATAGCAGGGACCTTGCACGAACACCCGCGAGTTCTGGCTGCTCCTTGTGGAGGATTCCCTTTTCTATAGCGCGATCGATCAACCGTCCGCCGAGCATCAGGCAGTAGAGCAGGAGCAAGAACATGCCCACCGCGGGCGCAGAGACCACGATCACAAGAATGCCGAATTGAACAACGAGTGATCGCGCGATGCTTTGCTGCGCGGCAACCAGGTGAATACCGCCGCACGCACGGACGATGAAGAAAGTGAGCACGATCTGAATCAGGGCTATGGGAAGGAGTGCGGCTTCAGCGCCTGTACTGGGATTCGCGTAGGCGGTTGTAGGCACCACCATGAATACCAAAGCTGCGATGGTGCGCGGGCTTGGCGTGTTAACGTGGCTGTTCATACTCGTCTCAGCATATATCCGATGAGGAAGTAGCTGGCCGGAATCTGGACGACGGTGAGTGCGCCAGAGATGAACAGGCTCGATGGATGCAGCCCTTCCAGCATAGGGCGCTGTATACGGAAGACTCCTTTCGCCACGGCGTAACCGATCAGTTCAAGGCCTCGAACCAGGCACAGCAAGATTACAATGAGGAGACCGGCCATAGGCAACATGAATTCAACGAGGACCAGCGAGACCCAGATGACGAACTCGGTATGTGGGTCGTGCTTCCAGAAGACAATCTTGTCGCCGCCGCTGGCGTAGAGAAAGGCGTACATCCCGGCGACGAGGGATAGGCCGAAGAATATCGACCGCATGGTGAGTTCACCGCTGGAAACCGGATTGGCGTGTGCTGCGACCGGGAAGAGTAGCAGTGCTGTCGCGATGCTCATCCAAATTCGCCGTGTTGTCGAAAGGTTGTTGAATGTCATGACTGCCCCATCCAATGTAAGAGTGCGTACTCGGCGGACAGAACCGTCAGCAGCGCGGTGCCGGCGAGCAGTAGCCGCATGGGGTGTGCCGATTCAAATCGTGGACGTTGTATTCTTAGCACGCCACCCACGAACGAAGCTGCGACCAGTTGTGCGCCACGGACGAGTGTCAGCATGACTGCGACGGCGGTTACTATCTGGGGCGCCATGAAGCCGAAGAGGAATAGCCATCCCCAGGTATGAACTTCGCGCTTTCGCTTGCCACCGTGGGCGGGGTAGAAGACGAAGTCTTCACAGCCACTGATACGAATCGTTCCATAGAGAAGAGCAACCTGAAAGACGTTGAGAAGAATCAGGGACACATACGAATACGTATGTGCCAAGTACACCTCGTCCGTGACAGCGGTCGCAACGGGACACGCCAAGAGCAGCAGTGCGATGCAGCGAATTCTCAGTCCCATGAGAATTCCCAATCCTTCGGCGGCATGAAGTCCTGCTCCTCGAAGTGGAACTGGCCGCTATCGCCGGGCTCGAGTGGATAATTCGAATCGCGCAGCGTGACACCTTTCGCGCTGAGGGTGTACACGCCGGATTCGAGCGGCGCGTCCCAGGTTGCGGTGGTGGTGAGGATGTAGCTGCCTTGGCGGGACTCCGTGGGCTGGCGGTAATGGAGGCGGAGGCTGTGGGTGCCGGGGGGCACGTAGAGCAGCGTAAGCCAGGCGTTGCCGCGGCGGCCGAGGTTGAGGCTGTGCAGGTTGCCCGCGTCCGGCACGAGGGCGAGGAGTTCGGCGGGCGGGGTGTTCGCCGCCTGCACGTAGGGCAGGAGCACGGCTTTCATGATGGGCGCGGCGCCGGGATTGCGGAAGTCGTAGCGGGCGTCGACCTCGTAGGCGCCGGGGGTGAGCTGCACGGCGATGACCTCGCTGGGGAATTCGAGGCGGGTGTTATGCCAGTGGAATCCCAGGAGCGCCAGGAGCAAGGCGAACCCGGTTCCGCGCGTAATGTAGGCCATGGTCAACATGCGCACGCCGCTCCAACCCCGATTCGACCTGCCTCCGTCTGGTTCTACCTTACTACATGGGCGCGGATCCGGCAACGATAAACTGCGCGGCGGGTGCGTTGAATCGATACTCTGAGGGATTTTCGCCATGGCTACCCCGATCATCGACATGTGGATGCAGCATCCGACCGAGCGCTTCCTTTCGGAACCGTGTTTCGCGTCGTTGTTGCGGTGGATGGGGGTGGAGGAGATTCCGGCGGTGCCGCTGGAGATGACGGTGGGGTCGATGGATGCGGCGGGGGTATCGCGGGGATTCATTGCGGCGTGGCATGGGCCGCGGGGCGCGCTCATTTCGAATGACGAGGTGGCGAAGTGCATCGATGCGTATCCGGATCGATTCTTCGGGTTGGCGTCGGTGGATCTATACCGGCCGATGGAGGCGGTGCGCGAGCTGCGGCAGTGCGTGAAGGAGCGGGGCTTCAAGGGGCTGCGCATCGTGCCGTGGCTGTGGAACCTGCCGCCGAACGACCGGCGCTATTACCCGCTCTATGCCGAATGCTGCGAACTCGGTGTGCCCTTCTGCACGCAGATCGGCCACACCGGCCCGCTCTGTCCCTCCGAGCCGGGCCGGCCGATTCCCTATCTCGATGAGGTGCTGCTCGAGTTTCCGGATCTCGTCGTCATCGGCGGGCACGTGGGGCATCCCTGGCTGGACGAGGTCTTCTCGCTGGCGAACAAGTACCCGAACTTCTACATCGACACCTCGGCTTACAAGGCCAGGCGTTACCCCGCGCCGCTGGTGGAATACATGCGCGGCCGTGGCCGGAAGAAAGTGCTCTTCGGCACGAACTACCCGATGATCCCGCATGCGGCGTGCCTCGACGATCTCGACGCCCTGGGGCTGGATGACGAGGCGCGGGCGCTGTTTCTGCATGGGAATGCGGAGCGCATATTCGGGTTGTAGGCATAGGCTATACTCTAGATAGCAACGATAGGAGGCCGAATCCATGCAAAAACTGCGTGTAGAACGTATTGAGGGCGCGCTTCGCCTCGTGATTTCCGAAGATATCCTGACGGGTTGGAACGCTTCCGAGGGTGACGATGTGGTCGTGACGCGGGACGCTGCCGGATTGCACCTTGCGCTCGCGGACGAACGGAAGCGGCGGATTGCCGAGGCCCTTGAAGAGTGCAATCAAGAATACGGCGATACCCTTCGTGACTTGGCAAAGTGAAGACTGGATCCAGACGGACGAAGTCTTGCTCATTCACGAGGACATGATCCGGCGCTACGGTGGAGCCAGCGGCGTGCGCGATCAGTATCTGCTCGAGTCCGCGCTGGCGCGCCCGAAGAATATATCGGCTTACATGCAGGATGTTGACCTGTGTTCTCTGGCGGCGGCCTACGGATTCGGTATCGCCAAGAATCATCCCTTCATCGACGGGAACAAGCGAACGGCCTTCGCGACGATGCTGGTCTTTCTGAAGCTACATGGACATCGCTTGACGGCTCCGCAGCCGGAAGCCACGCGCGTCATGACGGAACTGGCAGCCGGAGAATTTGCCGAGGAGGAACTGGCGGCATGGCTGAGGAAAAACGTATCCGCTGTGTAGCGAGCGCACCTCGTACAAGGGTTCTAACTGTAGGCATCGTTTCCTCGATGTTGCGATTGGCGATACTCCTTGCGGCAATCAATCTTGCGTCGCTTGTTCACGCCGCGGCCCCCCTCGATCTCGCCCGCGCCTCAATCAGCGTGACGGGTGAGCCGGACGCGCCGGGGGTGCAGCAGGTTGTTGACGTGCTGGTTGAGGAGATCGCTGCGCGCACGGGGTTGCCGCAGTGGCACGAGGGCGGCAGCGACGGTGTGCCTGTACGGATTCACATCGCGGGCTGGGAGTTGCGGGCGCCACTGGGCTACGACGCGAAGGGCAGGTCCTACGAGTACTTCCGGGTGTGGGCGAAGGAGGGCGCGTTACATATGGAGGCGGCGGTGCCGCATGCGTTGCTCTACGCGATTGGGGCGCTGCTGCAACATGCGGACTGGGACGCGGGCTACTTCCGGGTGCCGGGCGATCTGGATATCGCCGTGACACCGCACCTGCCGCTGCGCGGACATCAACTCGGCTACCGCGCGCGGGCGAACAGTTGGGACGCGTGGACGGTGGCGCAGTTCGACCAGCACATCCGCGAGCTCGCGCTCTTCGGGACCAACGCGATCGAGAACATCCCGTTTCAGGACAACGACGACAGCGTACACTTCAAGGTGTCCCGGCGTGAGATGAACCGGGCGATGTCGGAGATCTGCGCACGCTACGGCCTGCAGTATTGGCTGTGGACGCCGGCGGAATTTGACCTCGCGGATCACGCGGCCTGCGAAGCGCAGCTTGCGCAGTACAAGGAACTCTTCGAGGATTGTCCGCGTATTGACGGCGTGTTCTTCCCCGGCGGCGACCCGGGGAGCAACTCGCCGGAGTTGGTGTTGCCGTACCTCAAGGAAGTCCACGACCTGCTCGTGCAGCACCATCCCGAGGCGGGGGTGTGGATGTCGACGCAGGGCTTCGACATGGCGCAGAGCGCGTGGGTCTACCGTTTTCTGAAGGAGGAGAAACCGGCGTGGTTGCGCGGCATCGTTGCCGGTCCGTCCACGCCGCCGCTCGCGGCGATGCGGCGCAGTATCGACCCGGCGTATCCGCTGCGTGACTACCCGGACATTACGCACACGACGCGTGCGCAGTATCCCGTGCCGTGGTGGGACCCCGCCTTCGCGCTCACGCTCGGGCGGGAATGCATCAACCCGCGTCCGGAATTTTATGCCGAAGTCATTCGTGCCTTCGGCGACGAAACCTGCGGCTTCATCAGCTATTCCGACGGCGTACACGACGACGTGAACAAGGCGATCTGGAGTGCCTTGGGCATGCAGCCAGATCGCGAAGTGAAGGATGTGCTGCGCGGCTACGCCAATCTCTTCTTCGGTCCGGAGCACGCCACCGAGATCGCAAAAGGCATCCTCGCGCTGGAGGACAATTGGGAGGGCGCGATCACGGAGAACGCGTCGATCGAGCGGACGCTCGTGCACTGGCAAGAACTCGAGAAGGAGGTCCCGGCGCTGGCGACGGACTGGCGCGGGCAGATGCTGCTGGTGCGCGCGGAGTACGACGCCTATACCCGCCGCCGCCAGATCGCCGAGGCCGCGCAGGAATCCGCGTGGAACGCGAAGGTGCGCGCGGCGGAGCCCGAGGCCTTCGATGCGCTGCTTGCGGCGATTGCGGAACCCGCTGCCTTCGAGGACAAGGAGACGCTGCGTACGAGC
>JAUIKJ010000088.1 GCA_030430835.1 Candidatus Hydrogenedentota bacterium | reverse complement strand
ACACTGTGTACCGTGGGCGAACGTCCGCGCGATGTCCGCGTGGCGGATTTCAACGACGACCGGAACCCCGACCTCGTCGTGAACAATCTGGACTCGGAGGACCTGACGATC
The DNA here is from genome assembly GCA_030430835.1 of Candidatus Hydrogenedentota bacterium. GTDB lineage: Bacteria > Hydrogenedentota > Hydrogenedentia > Hydrogenedentales > JAEUWI01 > JAUIKJ01. The sequence continues at coordinate 9,315 of JAUIKJ010000088.1, read as the reverse complement.
CTGCTGGGCGATGGCGACGCGGGCTTTGATCGCGCGCCGGACGTGCGGGTAAGCGACATCCCGCGGGCCATTGCCGTGGCGGATTTCGACGAGGACGGCGACCCGGACGTGGCGGTGACGAATCTGCTGGATGATCGCGTGAGCGTGTTCATCGGCGACGGCGACGGAACCTTCGCGCCGGAACGGCGCAGTATTCTGGATCAGGTTGGCCCGGCGATTGGCGCGGAGACGCCGCGATCCATTGCCGTGGCGGATGTCAACCTCGACGACAACCTGGACATCGTGACGGCGAATTCGGACAGCGACAATTTCTCCGTGTTGCTCGGCCGGGGCGATGGCTCCTTCGAGGGCGCGCGGGTCTCCGAATCAAGCGAGTTTCCGCTGGCGGTGCACGTGGCGCAGTTGAACGACGACAACTTCCCGGATGTGATTTCGACCATCAACGGCGACCCGAACAATCCCATCAACCCGAAGCTGGTGATTCAGTACGGCACGGGCGACGGGCTTTTCAGTCCGCAAAACCGCGGCGCCTTCGTCGCGTCGAACCTACCGACGGACATGGCGTTGGCCGATCTGAACGGCGACGGCACGCCGGACGCCGTTACGCTGCACACGGGCCTCGATTCGGTGGCCGTGTATCAGGGGCTCTCAAACGGCCGCCAGGTACAGCCAACCCTCCGCGGCGCGGGCTCGGAACCGAATACCGTGCTGATTGCAGACGTCGCCGGCGACAGCCGACCAGACATTATCACCGTGGGCAACACGAACTCGGTCTCGGTGCTCGTGAATCGCGGCGGCCTCAACTTCGCCCCGGCCGTGACCTACCGCGTGGGCACCTCGCCTATCGGCGGAACGGTCGGCGACGTCAATGACGATGGCAACCCGGATCTCATCTTCGTGAACCGCGACACAGATGATGTGTCGGTGCTGCTGGGACTGGATCGTTGATCTGCCCTTGGCGGGGATCAATCTGTTAGACTGCGCGCATGGAACCCATCAACTACTGGCAGGAATACGTCGGCCCGGAATCGCCCCTGGAATTTATGGGCCGCTATGATTCGGACGAACCGGATCGCTGCGTTGCGAAATACATCTCGCGTTTGCCGCGTATCTACGGCATCGTACGGCGGCAATCCTGGGGGGACACCTTCGCGCAGGAGGACCAACTCCGAAAAGAAGCTGTCGCCAGTGAACTGACCGCACACCTCGAAGCCACGCGCGAAGACTGGGAACCGGCGCTCGAAGCCTACCGAAATTCTCGGCCGCAGCGCGCGGAAAGCGTGGACCTCGCACCGGAAGAAATCCCCGTGGTCTATGATGAACCCGCGGAAGACGATGCGCCGAACGAAGACATCGTGGCTGATGACGACGGCGGCGAACAAAGTTCCGGCCCGGACTCGGAACCGCGTTCGGATTCTTCCGAGGAAGAGTAGGCGGAGTACGTACTCGGCAACGCGCTTCCTGTTAGGCCCCGCGGCATTGCGCCAATGCACGCATGACGCTTCCACCCCTTCGCACCGCTTCGGGGAATTCTCCCGCGCGAATCTGCGCCATCGGCGGGCAGCGCCCCGCTCCCCTCTCCTACGCCTTCCTGCGCCACCAGGTCGCCAGGACGGATCCGGTGAGGTTGTGGAGGACGCTAAAGAGGCTCCCCGGCAATGCCGCGATGGGCGTGAAGTGCGCCGTCGCAAGGGCGACCCCGAGGCCGCTGTTCTGCATGCCGACCTCGATGGCCACGGTGCGCCGCGCCGCGACGGGCAAGCGAAACGCGGTGGCGAGCAGGTAGCCCAGGCCGAGTCCGGTGAGGTTGTGCAGCAGCACCGCGAAGCCGAGCAGGCCAAGGACCTCCGCAAGCTTGTCGCGTGAGAGTGCGATGACGCAGGCGATAATGAGCACGATAACGAGCACCGAGATTGCCGGGAAGACGGCCTGCGCGCGGATGGTGACGGGCTTGAGCCAGGTGTTCAGCGCGAGGCCGACGACGACGGGCAACAGCACGATGACGCAAACGTCCTGCAACAGGGCAAAGGCATCGACCGGCATGTAGGTGCCGCCGAGCGCCCAGGTGAGCAGCGGCGTAAGTGCGACACCGAGCACGGTGGACACGGCGGTCATGCTGACCGAGAGCGTTACGTCGGCCTTGGCGAGATACGCCACCACATTCGACGCGGTGCCGCCGGGGCAACAGCCGACGATGATCATGCCGATGCTTAGTTCCGGCGAAAGCCCGAGGATGCGCGCGATGGCCCAGGCCATCAGCGGCATGATGAGGAACTGTCCAATCACGCCGCACGCGACCGCCCGCGGCAGGCGAACGACACGCGCGAAATCTTTGACCGAGAGGGTCATCCCCATGCCGAGCATGATGAGGCCGAGTCCGGGGCGGATGAAGGGCTTGAACCAGTGAAAGGCCTGCGGCTGCCACCACGCCAGCAGCGAGAAAACGACAACCCAGAGCACGAAGGCGTCGACGAAATATTTGAGGCTGCGCTGCATGCGGCCGGCTCCGGGTGACATGGTTATCGGGTGGCGTTGAATACACAGGATAACCAAAACCGCAGGGAGTTTGCGTCATGTTCCGATGCTGGAAGATTGCTGTGTGTGCGGCCGTGATGCTGGGGAGCGCTCCCTTGGCGCATGCGGAGGCGCCGCGTGACGCGGCGGCGATTCGCGCGCAGGGGCTGCAGGCGCGGCTGAACCCGGCGGAACGCGATGCGCGAATCCAGGAACTGGCGGGCTGGATGCGTGAACTGAACGCGGCGGACCCGGAAGCGCTGCACGCGGTGCAGGGGGATTTCCAGTTCGCGTTGATGTTGATGGTGGACGCGGGCATCTACGAGACGCTGGCGCCGGCAACGATCAACGCGGTGGACGATGCGCTGGAATCCGTCTTCGATCTGGACGAGATCAACCGGAGCAACCGCTGGGAACCACTGATCTATGCCTATGGCTTCTTCAACCGCGACGTGACGCCGGGGCAGATCGTGGCGGTGCGCGAAGGTGTGGCGGCCCTGGGCGCAACGGAGCGCGACCGGCTCTATCCCGTGTTTCCGCACAGCATCGACGCGGTGACCAAGGGCCTGACGATGGGCGGGCTGGCCACGCCGGAGGATACGCGCGAAGCGCTGAAGATTGCGATGCCGATGATCATCGCGGCGCTGAAACAGGACCCGATGCCGGGCCGCGCCTTCCATCCGCCGTCACACGCGGTGCTCGTGCTGGGACCGCTCTTCGAGCGCTGGGCCGCGGACACGCCGGAGGGCGCCATCGTGCGCGAATACGCTCCGGCGGACGATGCGGTCAATGCGCTGCTGATGCGGCAGCTTTCGAGTGTGTCCGCGCGCGGGCGGGAACTGAAAGACTTCGAGCGGGTGTACTTCGGCCGGACCGGCCGCTACGCGGCGAACGCCCTCGCGCGGCGCGACGCGCGGGAAGCCGTGCCCGCGCTGCGCGAGGAACTGGCGCGCTTTGCTCCGCTTCACGAGAAGGACCCCGAGCCGGCGCGTTACCTGCGCCGGGCGCTCGTGGCGCTGGGCGATGCGGATGCCCGCGCGGCGCTGGAAGCACAGATCGAGACGGCCCCCGACACCGTACGCGAGACCGCAGTGTGGCTTTGCCGCAACGCGCGCGGCGAAGGCGCGGGGTATGGCGCGGGGTTGCTGGGCAAGCTGCTGGGGTGTGATGCGGCAATGGCGCTGGAGAGGTACTTCGAGTCGTTGCTCTGACGCGGGGCAGTCGAAGAGGATGCGCCTGCGGGCGCAACGTGGTTCGTTGGCGCTTCGCGCACTGGATTCCCGGCTGCGCGGGAACGACGGTAGGGAAAGGCCGACGCAACTGCCCGCGCGCTGTTGGCGTTTGCGTGTTGTTCAGGAGGAGAGACTTCTCTCAATAGAAGCGCGTCATTCCCGCGAAGGCGGGAATCCACCAGCGCGGCGGATGGTGTCGGGTATGTTCATGGTTCCGAATCGCGGGACTACGACTCCACGCCACTGTGCACGCGCACCGAGTGTAACCAAAGACTCAGGATCTGATGCGCCAGCGTGGATGCCCGCGTTCGCGAGCATGACGGTGTGCGAGCCGGGTGACGCTACCCCACGCGTTGCAAGTGAACACAAGCGATACTGACGGAACGATATTCCCGCGACGTAAGCGCGTCATTCCCGCGCAGGCGGGAATCCACCAGCGCGGCGGATTGTGTCGGGCATGTCCGTGGTTACGAATCGCGGGACAACGACGCATTGCAATCGTTCGTCCCCCATCCCCCCGCCAAAACTTGCCTGCTTTGGGGGGCAGGATCTACCCTTGTCCTTTATCTATCGATAAGGAGCCAGGCCGTGCAGATTCAAGTCGTTGACGCGTTTTCGGGGGATGTTGCGGGGGCGGAGGCGACGGTGCTGATGGTGCCGTGTTATGAGGATGATTTTCCGCTGGAGAGCGCGGTGCTGGAGCGGGACGATGAGGTGGTGTTGCAGGCGCTGGTGGACCGGGGCGCGCTGACGGGGAAGGCGGGGAATTGCACCTATCTGCCGACGCCGGGGCGGGTGTATGGCGGGGTGCTGGTGCTGGGCGTGGGCAAGCGGGCGGCGGTGGATGCGGAGGGCGTGCGCCGGGCAACGGGCAAGGCCTGTGACCTGTTGACAGCAAACCGCGCGGGGACGGTGGTGCTGGATCTCGCGCGGCATGCGGCGTTTCCGGCGGCGGCGGTGGTCGACGCGCTGCTGCTGGGGCAGTATGAGTTCAAGGTCTACAAGAAACCGGCGGAGACGCCGGCGGTGAATGTGGGCGCGCTGACAGTGATCGCGCCAAAGGACGGGGATCTGAACGCGCTGCAGCGCGGCCTCGAGCTGGCGGCATTGGCCAGTCTCGGTGCGAACGGCGCGCGGCACCTGGCGAACACGCCGCCGAACGACCTGACGCCGGCGAAGCTGGCGGAGTTCGCGGAAGGCATCGCGAAAGACTCGGGCTGCGAGTGCACGATCCTCGAGCAGAAGCAGATGGAGACGCTGGGGATGGGATCGCTGCTGGCCGTTGCGCGCGGCAGCGTGCAGCCGCCGCGGTTGATCATCCTGCGGCACCACCACAGCGACGACGCGAAGACGATCGCGATCGTGGGCAAGGGCGTGACCTTCGACACGGGCGGCATCTCGCTGAAGCCGGGCGCGGACATGCACGAGATGAAGTACGACATGTGCGGCGCGGCCGCCGTGCTTTGCGCGATGATGAACATCGTGGAACTGAAGCCGGCGGTAAACGTGATCTGCGTGGTGCCCGCGGTGGAGAACATGCCGGACGCGGACGCGATGCGGCCGGGCGATATCGTGAAGGCCTACAACGGCAAGACCATCGAAGTACACAACACGGATGCGGAAGGGCGGCTAATCCTGGCGGACGCGCTGGCCTATACGGTGGACAAGTACAAGCCGGACGCAATGGTGGACCTCGCGACGCTGACGGGGGCCTGCGTAGTTGCGCTGGGCCACCACGCGGCGGGCCTCTTCACCGGTGACGATAGCATCGCGGAGGCGCTGATCGCCGCGGGCGAAACGACGGGCGAGCGCGTGTGGCGCATGCCGCTGTGGGACGATCACGACAAGCTGATCGAGGGGAACCACGCGGACATCTGCAACATTGGTCCACGCGAAGGCGGGGCGATTAGCGCCGCGGCCTTCCTGAAGCAGTTCGTGGGCGAGACGCCCTGGGCGCACCTGGATATCGCCGGCACGGCCTGGGGCGCGAAGCACCTGCCCTACCTCAGCCCGAAGCATGCTTCGGGCTATGGCGTGCGGCTGCTGACGGCGTGGATACTGAAGCAGGCGGGATGATTGCGGCGTGGTATAATGCTGCGTATGTACAAGGTTATATACGAGAAATCCGCCAACGGCTGGAGCGCCTACGCGCCCGGCCTACCAGGGTGCGCGGTGGTGGGAGATACACTGCGCGAGGTGACATCACTGATGCGGGAGGCGATTGATTTTCATCTCGAAGGATTACAGATCACAGATGTCATACCTAGTTGAATTTTGTTCCATAGATATGAATACCGTTGTGGCGGCTGTCATATCCTCAGTTTTTGGGACGACCGGACTCCTAGTATTTATCGGGAGAACTTGGGTAGACGCACGGATAAAATCGGACATTGACAAGGTATGTAAGAAAGAACTTGAAGCGTACCGTGCGCAACTTTCAATCGAGACTGAGCGATCCCTGTCAGAGATCCGGCGAGCTTATGAAGATGAAAGCAATACAATAGCTGCGGACAAGACTCTTTTTTCTGAGTTCGTGAGGCTCATACCATCAAACGGAATGGCAATTAATTTCCTACGAAATGCGCATTGCGGTCCTTTCGATTGGAGTCACTTCAGGCCTATTAACAAGTTCTTAGACGATTGGATAGGGCCTGAGTTTGAATTTGAAGATGTAGAATTGGAGTCCTTGATAGTCGATTTTCGAGAGAAAGCAAGAAAGTTTCAGAAGTGCCTGTCGTCGAGAACCGGTCGCGAGGCGCATGGACTATATTGGGTAGCCAATGATTTCGAGTTCAATCACGAAGAGTTATATAAGAAATTCATAGAGCAATCGGAATCAAGCTCAGTGGAGGCATTGAATGCCTATGAGCTACTGGTGCGGACAGGGCGCAAGAAGTTCAAGGTAGTAGGAAATATCTTACCAGATTGATCTACTTGCAACATAAGTTAAGAGCGAATGGATAGGACGAAACAGAAAAAACGCGCGGCACTCCATACCCTGGGCTGCCGCCTGAACCAATCCGAGACGCAGGTGCTGGCGGAGAAGCTGGAGGCGGCGGGTTATGAATTGGTGCCTTTCGATGCGCCGGCGGATCTGGCGATCGTGAACACCTGCACTGTGACGCATGAGGCGGACGCGAAATCGCGGAAGCTGGTGCGGCAGTTTATCCGCAAGAATCCCGAGGCCTATACGGCAGTGATCGGCTGCTATGCGCAGACGGGGGCGGAGGCGCTGGCGAAGATCGCGGGCGTGGACCTGATCGTGGGGAATCAGGAGAAGCTGAACGTGCTCGACTATGCCGCCGAGGGCAAGCAGGGCGCGCCGCGGATCGTGCGCGACAAGATCGAGCGTGATGATTTCGAGTTCAGCTTTGACGACGGTGCGGCGCTCTTGCGTTGCCGCGCGAATCTGAAGATTCAGGATGGCTGCGATTTCATGTGCAGCTTTTGCATCATCCCCTTTGCGCGCGGGCGCGCGCGCGCGCGCACGCTGCCGAATCTGCTGGCGGAGGCGCGGAGCCTCGTCGCGCGCGGCGCACGGGAACTGGTGCTGACGGGCGTGAACATTGGCACCTATGCGTGGCACGGGCACGATGTCCTTAGCGTTGTTCGTGAGCTGAACCTGATCGACGGCCTCGACCGGATCCGGATCTCGTCGATTGAACCGACGACGATTCCGGAGCCCCTCTTCGAGTGGATGGCCGACCCGGCGCATGCGTTGGTCCCCTATCTCCACATCCCGCTGCAGGCGGGGTCGGACCGCACGCTGGAAGCGATGCGGCGGAAGTACACGCGGGAAGAATTCCTGGACTTTATTCACGCCGCGCACGAACGCGTTCCCGGCATCGGCATCGGCACGGATATCCTCGTCGGCTTTCCCGGCGAAACGGATGCGGACTTCGACGCGACCTGCGAGGTACTGGAGGAGAGTCCGCTCTTCTACGCGCACGTCTTCAAGTATTCCGAACGCAGCGGCACGGCGTCGGTGCGCATCGCGGAGAAGGTGGACCCGCGCGTGGCGAGCGCACGGAGCGCGCGATTGCGGGATTTGAGTCAGCGGAAGACGCGGATGTTTCAGGAGCACCACCTGGGCCAGACGCTGCCGGTGCTCTTCGAGCAACAGCAGGACGGCGTGTGGACGGGCTACACGGAGAATTACCTGCAGGTGGCTGTGGAATCGGCGGAGGGATTGGGCAACCGGATTGTGCCGGTACGGATGGCGTCGGTTGCGGGCGGGTGTCTTCGCGGCATTGTCTGATTGGGGCCGTGTGGGTGTTGGGGGGGGGGTAAGATTTCTCCCTTTGGTCGAAACGACAGTGCGTGGGGGTGCGTGGGGGCACAACCCTTTCAGGGTTGAGACGCTTGTTGGTCCCATACCCAGGGTAGGCTCCCGCTGGTCACCAACCCTGGGCTGTGATGCGCAACCCCGTTGGGGTTGAGAGGCCCATTCGCCATAGATCGGAACCCTTGTCACCTCGACCATCGGGAGAGGTCTTAAGATTTCTCCCTGCGGTCGAAATGACAATGAACCGGCTCGCGGGGACGCTCTCCCTCCCGGACGCGCACATTTCTTCTTGACACTACGGTAAATACCGTATAGGCTACGGTAAACACCGTAGAGGGCCGTGTCATGGGCAAGCCGGTTGCGCCGTCGAATCAGGAGTTGACTGTTCTTTCGTTGCTCTGGGAGCAGGGGCCGATGACGGCGCGGGCGGTGCGGGACGCAATGCCGGACGGGAAGGCGCGGGCCTATACGTCGATGTTGTCGGTGTTGCAGGCGATGGAGCGGAAGGGACTGGTGACGCACACGGCGGAAGACGGGCGGAATGTCTATGCCGCCACGGCGACGAAGAAGCAGACGCTGCGGCCGGTGCTGCGCGATCTCGTGCGCGATCTGTTTCAGGGCAGCCCAGCCACGGCCTTGCAGCATTTGCTGGAAGGCACCCAGGTGACCGCCGAGGAACTTGCGGAGATTGAGTCGCTCATCGCGGCGCAACGGAAGGGCAAGGCGGCCGGGAAAGGCAAGCGATGAACGCGCTGTTTCCCGGGCCGGATAGCTTGCCGCAGTTGCAATCCGCGCTGCTGCATTCCCTGTGGCAGGGCGCGCTGCTTGCGGTGGTGCTGTCGCTGGTGTTGCGCACCATCCCCGCGCGCCAGGCCCAGCTGCGCTATGCCCTTTCGCTCGCGGCGCTGGTGGCGTTGCCCGCCGCGGTGATGTTCACCTGGGGCGTACTCGCAGTGGACGATCCAGCCGTCGTCTCCATGTCGGTCGCACCCCCCGAACGCATCACGCCGGATACACCCGCGCGCGCTACCACGCATCCGCCGCCACCCGCGCGAAGTCCCTCTGCCGCATCCGGCACACCCAACGCCTTTCGCGCAGACCCGCGCATCGTGCTGGGCGCGTGGCTGCTGGGCGTCCTGGGGATGCTACTGCGCGCGTGGCGATTGCATGCAGGTGCGGAGAATCTGTGCCGCGCCTGTTCCCCGGTGGAGGATGCGCGCATCCTCGCGGTGGTGGAGACGCTGCGTCAGCAGTTGCGCATCGCGCGTCCGATCGCCGTGCGTG
>JAUIKJ010000087.1 GCA_030430835.1 Candidatus Hydrogenedentota bacterium | reverse complement strand
TCGCCGCTCACGGCGGGCGCGGTCCCCTGGGCGACCGCGTCGAGGAAGGACGCCAGCTCAAGTTTCAGCGGCTCGTCCTTCTCCACCGGCAGCATGTCGATGCTGATGTGTTCCATCGGGTTGGCGCCGGCGGGCACCGGACCCGGTTTCTTGCGGTAGACCAGCACCTCCTGCGCACCATAGTCGGTGGAGACATAGGCGTTGCCCTCGAAGATCCGAATCTTGCGCATTTTCTCCAGCGACACCCGGCTCGCGGTCAGGTTGGCCACGCCGCCCGAGGCGAAGCGCAGGCGCACGTTCGCAATGTCTTCGCTCTCGGAGAAGACGGCGACGCCGACCGCATCGATCGAGGTGACTTCCGAACGATCCAGCGTCAGGACGATGTCGAGGTCGTGGATCATCAAATCGAGCACGACGCTTACGTCCGTGCCGCGCCCGGGGAAAGGGCTGAGGCGGTGGCACTCGATAAAGCGGGGCGCATCAATGGCATTGAAGAGGGCCATGACTGCGCCGTTGAAGCGCTCAATGTGCCCGACCTGCAGGATGCGGTTGTTCGCTTTCGCCGCAGCCACCATGCGCTCCGCATCAGCGAGGTCCGGTGCGATGGGTTTCTCGACCAGCACGTGGATCCCGGCTTCCAGCAGGCGCAACGTAATCTCCGGATGCGTTCGGGTCGGTGTCACCACGGAGACCGCATCGACCTTCGCTTCGATGAGCGCCTCGACCGAGTCGAAGCCCTGCGTGCCAAAGTCTTCCTCGGCCTTGGCGCACTTGGCGACATCGGTTTCGGCGACACCGACCAAGGTGCTGGCGTCCAGGGCATTGTAAATACGCGCGTGGTGATAGCCCAGGTGGCCCACCCCGACGACGCCGGTTCGTATGGACATGGATTGGAAAGCTTCCGTACGGTTGGCACGGCCCGCGAGGACCGTCATTAAAACTGTCACGCGCGGGACGGCGCGGCGCGTTTACTTGCTGATGCCCCGCTTGGAATTGCGTACGAAGTCGACGATGACCTGGCGTTCGTGGCAGGCCGGGATGTCCGACTCGATCCGCTCGAGGGCCTGCGAGGTATTCAAGCTCGAACGGTACAACAGCTTGTAGATCTTGCGGATGCGGCGGATTGCGTCCTTGTCCAGCCCGTGGCGCTCAAGGCCCACGGCGTTCGGGCCGAAGCAGCGGGCGGGGCTGCCCTCCACGATCATATAGGGGAGCACGTCCTTCGAGATGCGCGACATGCCCCCGATAAAGGCCATCTCGCCCAGCACGCAGAACTGGTGCACCCCAACGATGCCGCCGATGTTCACGCGATCCTGTACCGTAACATGGCCGGCCAGCGCCGCGCCGTTCGCCATGATCACCCGATCACCCACGATACAGTCATGCGCGATGTGTGCCGTCGCCATGATCAGGCAGTCGCTGCCGACCTTGGTGACCTTATGGCCATCGTCGCCCTCGTAGACCGTGCTCGAACTGATGGTGACAAACTCACGAAAGACGTTGTTGTCGCCGATGACCGTACGGCCGAAGACGCCCGGCTTGTGCTTGAGGTCCTGCGGCGCGATGCCCACCTGCGCGCCGCTGTACAGACGGTTGTTCGCGCCCAGCGTTGTGCCGGCACCCACCACGCAATGCGGACCGATCACCGTGCCGGGACCAATGGTGACCCCGGCTTCGACAATACTGAAGGGCTGTACTTCGACATCCTGCGCGAGCTTCGCGTCGGGATGGACAATTGCACTTGGATGAATATTCATGAAACCACGCCGGTACACCGAGTAAGATAAAAGGAGGGGCCGTGAAGGCCCCCAACGAATATCAGAATTGTGAGGCGAATGCAAACGCCGCGTGCTTCGCGGGTTGACTTGAGGCGCGTAAATTAAGTACTCTACGGAACTTCCATCGATTATTCCGTTCCGGCCAGGTGCGACCGGGTCGCCCTCACCTGTGATTCAGAAAGCTCCGGGACTTGTTGTAGTGGAACGGTTTGTCCAGGGAGACACACAATGAAACGCACGTTTCAACCGTCGAACATCCGCCGGAAGCGCACCCATGGTTTTCGTGCGCGCATGGCGACGAAGAACGGCCGCGCCGTGCTGAGCGCCCGCCGCCGTAAGGGCCGCAAGCGCCTGACTGCGTAATTTCTCCGGTCCGGTGGCCCTGTACGTCACCGGGCCGTAACGTCGATTCAACAACATAGGAAACAGACCGGAGGAGGTTTCGAACCTGTCGTGCCGGGCCAGAAGACGTTTCCAAGGGCAGCGCGCCTCACCAGAAAACGCGAGTTCGACGCCGTATTTCAACAGGGCGAGAAGATCGTGGGGCGGCAATTCATCTGCTATCTGGTTCGGAATGATGGGCAAGGATGCAAGGTAGGGCTTGTGGTCTCCCGCAAGGTGGGCGGTGCCGTGGCGCGTAATCGCGTCAAGCGCCATATCCGAGAGTTTTTCCGTACCCACCGAAGCACGATGACCCCGCCCGTAGAGTTGGTGGTGCTGGCGCGCCCCGGCGCAGCACAGTTGCGCTATGGGGCGTGCGCGGACGCGCTCGCGGCGCTGCTCAAGCGCGGAGGCGTTCTCGGATGACCCGCCTGATGGTTGCGGTTATCCGAATGTATCAGCGCTGGCTGTCACCGCTGCTGGGTGCCCAATGCCGCTTTCATCCTTCCTGTTCGCAATACGCCATTGAAGCCCTGCAACTGCACGGCGTGGTCAAGGGTTCCGGCCTGGCCGTCTGGCGTATCCTGCGGTGCCAGCCCTTTAACAAGGGCGGGTACGACCCGGTGCCCGGGTCCGAAGAGGCGCAGTAAGAACAGGCGAACCGCCCCGAGTCGCGGCGCCCTAGCCGGCGCCGGGAGAGTGTATCTTGCTCCTGGGCGACAATAGTTCGAAGCGGGACGACAACCGCAATTTGCTCCTGGCCATGGTGCTGATGTTCGCGTTTCTCGTGGCCTGGACCTGGTTCTTTCCGCCACCGCCGCCACCCGCACCCGCCGAAACCCCGATCAGCGCCGAGTCGCCCCGCGACACGCCGCCGCGCGACGAGGCGCCGGTCTCCACCCCGGCGCCGGGCTTCGTTCCCTCCTCCGTCGATGCCGTCGCCGCCCTCCCCGAAGTGGCGCAGGCCGAGGCGGCCGAAGACGATGAGGTCGTCTTGCGCGACGAACACCTGGAACTGGTGTTCACTCGCGTGGGCGCGCGGCTCAAGCGGGCCACGGTCCTGCTGGGCGAGAACGGCAAAGACTCTGTGCAGTTGGTGCCCGAGGCACCGGACACCCCGGATGCCGACGCGCTCTATCCCTTGGGTCTGCGCTTTCAGGAAGATTTTCTGGGCGACGAACTCGATCGCCGCCGCTGGGATGCGGTGCCCTCCGAGGATGGTCGCAGCGTCACCTTCCGGCTCGCATTGCCCGAGGTCGCGGAGATCACGAAGACCTACCATTTTACCGAAGAGCCCCATGTGCTCGACATGGTGGTGGGCTACACCAACCACGAAACCGCACCGCGTCGCCTTGGGCTGGACGCCTCGGAACCCGCGTTTTCCCTGTACTGGGGACCCTACGTCGAATCGACTGATCACGATCACATGATGATCAAGCCGCAGCTCGTGTGGCACGGCGCGGAAGGCAACGAACGCCTTTGGCTGACCGATCTCGTGAACGACGACGGGAGCGCCTACCAGCAACGCGTGCGAGATACCGACTGGACCGCGCTTAAGAGCGCGTATTTCGTCGTCGCGATGAAGCCCGAATTTGAGGATGGGCTGTCCTGGGTACGGGGCACGCCGGAGGCCTTCCGCTTCGGCATCGGCGCGCCGCGCGTCGAGGTGCCCGCCGGAGAGACGGCGAGCAGCGAGATTCGCCTCTACCTCGGCCCGAACAAGGGGGAGTGGCTTGCGGCCGCGTGGCCCGGACTCGATTCCGCGCTCGAGTTTTTCACCATGTTCAAGATTATGGATACCTTCGCGAAGCTGCTGCTGGGGATTCTGAACTGGTTCTACGCCAATATCCTCGCGAACTACGGTTTCGCGATCATCTTCCTCACCATCATCGTTCGCATGTGCGTCTTCCCCCTGACCTTCAAGGGGATGACCAGCATGAAGAAGATGCAGAAGCTGCAGCCCGAGATGCAGAAGATCAAGGAAGAATGCGGGGACGATGCGCAGGAACTTCAGAAGCGGATGATGGAGATGTACCGCGAGCGCGGCGTGAATCCGCTCGGAGGCTGCTTCCCGCTCCTGCTGCAGATGCCTGTCTTCATTGCGCTGTACCGCATGCTCGCCAGCGCCTTCGAACTACGCCATGCCCCCTTCATAGGCTGGATCGACGATCTCTCCGCACCGGACGCGCTGTACAAGCTGCCCGCGGGTATTCCGTTGCCCTTCATGGGTGAGATCGATTCGCTGAATGTGCTGCCCTTCCTGATGGCGATTGCGATGGTGCTGAGCATGAAGTATTCGCCCTCCGCGGCGACCGCGGAAATTAACCCGCAGCAGAAGGTCATGATGCGGATCATGCCCGTATTCTTCAGTCTCATTTGCTACAACATGTCGGCTGGTCTGAACCTTTATATTCTGACCAGCACCTTGCTGGGCGTGGCCCAGAACTATGCGGTCCACTTCATCGATATGGACGTGGACGTGGAGAAAAAGAAGAAGACCCCTGCCAACGTGAAACGAGGCAAGCCGCGCAATTTCTACGCCGCCGCGCAGCAGCGCAAGCGGGAAATGGCCAAGGAAGCCCGGCGCAACAAGAAGAGCGGCGCCGGGGGCAACGGCTCCCCGAAGAACCGGATGGCCAAGAGCGACAGGGGCAACCCTCCAAAGGAGAACCGGTAGATGCGTTCTGTGGAAACCAGCGCGCCAACGCGCAAAGAAGCCATTGACAAGGCCCTGCAAGAGCTGGGTGCCGAGATGCACGATGTGGAGAACATCGAGGTACTCGATGAAGGAAGTAAGGGGCTGTTCGGATTCGGTTCGCGCCCGGTCAAGGTGCGTGTAACGGCCGACGTGGCCGACCCGAAGCCCGCCCGCCGCAGCGCCCGTCCCGAGCGCGATACCTCGGGCGGTGATAGCGCGGGCGAGCGCCCGGAGCGCGGTAGCCGGGGTGGCCGTGGCGGCCGCAATCGTAAGCGCGACGAGAGCGGCGAAGCCCGCACCGAAGCCCCGCGTGCCGAGCGCAATGGCGATGGCGCCGAGGATGAGGCGCGCGAAGGTGGCCGCGAGGGCCGGCGCCGCCGACGTGGCGGTCGCAACCGAAACCGCGGCCGCGGCGGTGAAGATCGTGCGCAGGATGGCGCGCGCGCGGAAAGCGGCAACCGCCGTAATCGCGAGGACGCCGGCAATGGCGACCGCCCGGCGCGCCCCCCGCGCCGCGAGCGGGAGCGCGAGCATGGCGTCGAGCAGGACAGAGAAACCTTCGCGCCAATCAGCGACGAACAAGGCCGCGAAGCGGCAGCCATCCTCCAGGAAATCATCACCAAGATGGGGATGGAGGCCACCGTTGAGTTCGCGCGCGTGGACGACGGCGCTGCGCGCTTGAACGTGACCTCCGAAGACGGCGGCATTCTCATTGGTCGCAAGGGCCGCACGCTTAGTGACCTGCAGTACCTCATCAACCGGATCATTTCCCAGACCGATACCGCGGAGAACTCCGAGCGGCTTGTGGTTGATATCGAAGGTTACCTCGATCGCCGCAAGGAAATGCTCGAAGAAATGGCGCGCGAATTCGCGGCGAAGGCCAAGGATACTGGCCGCAACATGAAGCTCAAGCCGATGAGTCCGCAGGAGCGCCGCATCGTTCACGTCGCACTGGCCGACGACGAAGAGATCCGCACCTTCAGCCTGGGCGACTCGCTCTACCGCTGCGTGGTGATCGGACCGAAGAAC
Source organism: Candidatus Hydrogenedentota bacterium (assembly GCA_030430835.1). GTDB lineage: Bacteria > Hydrogenedentota > Hydrogenedentia > Hydrogenedentales > JAEUWI01 > JAUIKJ01. Next base: position 3,613 of record JAUIKJ010000087.1, on the reverse strand, counting down.
GGCGGCAGCGATGATCGTCCGCGTCGTGGCGGCGGACGGCGCGGCCCGCGCCGGGAAGCCCCCAGCCCCTACGACAGCGAAAGCGATGGACAGGACAACAACGCCGAGGCCGCTTCGGACGCCTCGAATGGCGAACGTGAAGATCGTCCGCAGCGCCCGCGCCGCCGGGGTGGACGCCGCCGCGGGGGGGGACTCCGTTCGGGGGGGCGCGCCACGGCGAGCCGATCGGCCTCGAAAGACACGGACGCGGACGCGGGCACCTTTGGTGACTGAGTCAGACGGGACCATCGCCGCGATAGCGACGCCGTCCGGTGAGGGCGGCATCGGCATCGTCCGACTCAGCGGACCGGAAGCCATCGCCATCGCGTCGCAACTGTTTCAATCCTCGCGCGGGCTGGATATCACGGTATCCCGCCGGCGCGTTTTTCATGGGCACATCGCCGACACCTCGGGAAAGGTGATCGACGAAGTGCTTGTGCATTGCATGCGCGCGCCGCACAGCTATACCTGCGAGGACGTGGTCGAAATCAATGCGCATGGCGGGCCGGGTCCCGTTCATGCCGTGCTCGAAGCGGTCCTCGCGCAGGGTGCGCGGCTGGCCGGTCCCGGCGAGTTTACGCGCCGCGCTTTTCTCAATGGCCGGATCGACCTCGTGCAGGCCGAGGCCGTCATCGACACGATCCGCGCGCGAACCCAGGCCGGGCTGCAGGCCGCGCAGTCGGCCTCCTCGGGCGTGTTGTCCCGCGCCATCCATGCGCTTCGGGAGTCCCTGGGCGAAGCGCTCGCGCGTATCGAGGCGGGCGTCGACTTTCCGGAGGAGGATCTGCCGGAACTGCTCGATGCCGCCCTGGTCGAAGCCATGCGCGATACGCACCGCCAGATGCTGGCACTGCTTGCCACCGCCGACGCCGGCCGCCTGTATCGCGAAGGTGCTGCCATCGCGATCGCCGGCCGCCCGAATGCCGGGAAGTCGAGCCTCTTCAACGCGCTGCTCCGCGACAAGCGCGCGATTGTCACCGAACATGCCGGCACCACGCGTGACCGCCTTGAAGAGACCATGTCGCTTCAGGGCGTGCCGGTGCGCCTGATAGACACCGCGGGCCTGCGCACGACCGACGATGCGGTGGAACGGATCGGCGTGGCGGTTGCCCGGGATGCCCTGCGCGCTGCCAACCTGGTCATTCACCTGATCGATGCGGCGGACATCGCGGACGAGGACCGCGCGCTCGCAGAAGAGATCGCGGCGCTGGATACCCCGGTCGTCCGTGTGCTGAATAAAATCGACCTCGCGCCTGGTGCCGCCATGCCCGCGGACTATCCGGCAGCCACCGCGGTGGCGCGCATATCCGCCACGACAGCCGAGGGGCTCGCGGACCTGGAAGACCAGCTCGCCACCCTGCTGTTGGGCGGTGTCCAGATCGATGCCGGGGCGGTGATGCTGAACCGGATGCACCAGAAAGACAGCCTGCGCCGCGCCGCGGAGAGTGTGGCCCGGGTTCTTGCCGACACCAGCGTGTCGCCCGAGTTCCTCGCCTTCGAACTGCGCGAGGCCCTGCAGGCCGTCGGGGAGATCACTGGCGAAACCACGCCGGACGACATTCTAGAGACCATTTTCGGCGCCTTCTGCATCGGCAAATAGGCGTGGCCTGCGGTTGACTGCATGGGCGGCCCGGTCTACAATCCCCAAAGGGGCGAGGTGCATTGTAAACCTATGACTGGCTACAGTTTCGATACCTTCCAGACAGACGAGCACAACCGCGATGCCGCGCGGATCTGCCGGGAAGTCGCCGAACTCCGCTTCACCGGAGACACGCCCGTCGTGCTGGTTGGGCCGGAAGGCGGCGGAAAGAGTCACCTGCTCTGGTCCATCGTAAAGCAATTGCGTGCGCACGATGCACGGGCGAGCCGCGCGCTGGTCATGGCCCGCGAGTTTCCCGACCGGGTCCGGCAACTGGCCGCCCATCCCGCACCCATTCAGAACGGCCGTCCCGCCGTGTTGCTGATCGACGAACTGGAACGCTTCGAGCAGGACAAGGAAGACCTCGAAGATCTGGTGCGCGTCTTCCTGCAGAACGGCCATCCCGTGGTCGCGGCGAGTCGCGTTCACCCCGATCGGCTGTCGCACTTCGATGAATCCTTTCGCGCCTTGTTGCGCCTGGGGCAGGTGGTCACCTTGGATCGCGCGGCCAGCCTTGCGCCTGCGGGCCCGGGCGAGGTGGCCAGCCTGCGTGCAGAGTGTGATCAACTCCGGGCCGAGCGCGATGCGCTCGAGCAGCAGTTGGCGGCACGCGCCCCGCAATTGGCCGAAATCAACGACCTTCACCGCCGCCTTGAAGCGGCGGAAGCCGAGCGAGATCGTCTTGCCGGACAGCGCACGCGGGACACCACCACCGAGCAACTGCGCCGCGACCACCAGCTTGCCCTGGAAGGGCTGCGAGAAGAGCTCGCATCGATGGCGGTGGATCGCGACGCAGCGCGCGATGAACGCGACCTGCTCGAACAACAGTTGGCGCAACGCGCCGAAGGTGCCACCGATCTCATCCGCGTGACCCAGGCACAGGAAAAAGCGCGGGAAGCACAGCTACGTGCTGAGGCCGCGCTGGCGGAGTCCGAAGCTGAGCGCGAGTCCGTGGCGGCCCGGTTGGCCGCGCTGGAGCACCGGGCCGTGTCGCTCGTGTCGCGTCTTCGTGACGGCCGCTTCGCATGGCAGGAAGGCATCGACGCGCTAGGGAGTGCATTGGACCGGCTGCAGGCTGCCGTCACCCATCGCGGCCCAGGGCAAGAGGCGGAGCTGGAGGCACTGGAATCCGAACTGGGCGACGCACGTGCCCTGGCGACCTCCTACCGGGTGCAGCTCGATCAGGAGCGCGCCGAGGCGGATGGCCTTCGCGCCGAACACGAGCGCCACGTGGCCGCGCTTGAAGCGTCGAACACCGCCGTGGCCGACGAACTCGCAACCACCTGGGATCACCTCGAAGCCGAGCGCGCCAAATTGCGCGCGGCGGAGTTCGAGTTGGAGAAGGCGCGGCGGCAGAACGCTCTGGCGGCGGTGGAACTGGATGCGCTGCGCCACGAAGCAGCGGCGCAGGTGGCCCGCGCCAACATTCAGGCGGGGGAGATGGAGAACCGCGCCAAGCAGTTGCAGGAGGCGCTTGATATTCTTCGTGAGACCGGCCGCGCCGCGGCCCAGGACAGCCTGGGCGTGCAGCGTTCGGTGGACGACCTGGCGCGCGCGGCGCAGACCCTCGAAGCGCGCCTGCGCACCTTCAACAACATTGCACTGCCCTACGGGAACGCGGAGGATACGGTCGAAACCCTCCAGCCGATTCTCTTCGAACCGTCGGCCATCAAGTCGGCCGCTGAGACCCTGGACACGTTGGCGCGCGAGTGGAAGGCGCTGGAATCCGGAGAATCGAAAGACGCGGAGGACGTGGACGATTCCGACGATGGCCCGAAGGCCATGGGCCAAAGCGCATTCTGATGAACGTCCCCGACGCGCAGGCCGCCGCATTGGTGGACCTATTCGAAACGCTTCATCCGCTGGACCGTGTGCCCCGCGCAGGCTTCCTGTTACGCGGCGTGCCCGAGCCGGAATCGGTCTCGGCACACAGCC
>JAUIKJ010000086.1 GCA_030430835.1 Candidatus Hydrogenedentota bacterium | reverse complement strand
CTGACCGAGATTGGCTAATGCTTCCGCTTTCCAAAACAGCGATTTCGCAGACGTCAACTTATCCACTCCGAACTCATTCGCCATCTTGAAAAACTGAATGCTGCGCTCGTAATTGCCATCGTTGAAGAGTTCCATTCCGCGTTTGAGGGCCGTTTGCTGGTAGATTTCCTTGTGTAGATTGGTCTTCTTGCTGATCTTCTCGATGGTAGCCAACGCACCTTCATAATCGCCCGTGCTCAGGTGCACTTTCATGATCAGTTCCTGCGCCTCATCCGCGCGGTCGCTGCCCAAATGCTCATCCACGTACTTCTCGAAAGCCTTTATCGCCTCATTGTTCGGGTCGTAACTCAATTCGAACGAAAGCTTGGCATAATTGAAGATGGCGGTCTCTTGCAGTTCGGTATCAAATTCCATTTCAGAAGCCAGTTTAAACGCATTGCGTGCCGAATGTTTATCGCCCGTTTGCAGGTACGCATCTGCCATTTGGTAGTACGCCATCTGCGCCATCGCATCCTGCTCCTTCACGGTCTGTTCAAAATAGCTGGCTGCTTGCTCAAACTTGCCCGCTTTGTAGCACGCAAATGCCAATCGGTACACCTCCTCGCGGTCCCAGTTCAGTTTGCGCTGCGTCTTCAGTGCGATGCCCGCCAGCAGCACCGTCGCCGTGGATCGGAAGCCCTGCTCGATGTCCGCCGCCGGCATGCGCCGCGTGCGGATGCAGTCGAAGAAGTCGTTGTGATGGTCGTCGTTCGCCCAGCTTCGCTCCGGCTCGCCGACAAATTCCTCGATGCCGAGTGAATGGGGCCGCACGACGAAGCTACCACGATCCACGAAGAGTTCGCCCTCAGTGCCGTTGAAGTAGATGCCGTAGCCCTTGCCCGCGTGCGTGTTGCTGTGGCGCTGTTCCCAGGTCACGTTGCAGCCGGGGTATTCGTAGATCGCCTCGATCGATTCGTAGTTGTCCGCGCCCGGACTGTCGCGGTAGCGCCCGCCGACGGCCTGCACACTCAAGGGCGCATCCTGCTTGATCCCCCAGTGCACAATGTCCATCAGGTGTACGCCCCAGTTCGTCAGTTCCCCGCCGCGCGCGTAGTCGTACCAGCAGCGGAATCCACCGAAGCGCTCCATGGAGAACGGCACCTCGGGCGCCGGTCCCAGCCAAAGATCCCAGTCGAGACCACGCGGCACCTCGCCCACGGTCTCGCCCGCGCCACAACCGTTCACACCGACCCACGCGCCCGCCGCGGTCACCTGCCCGATGCGCCCGCTGTGCACGACCTCAATCGCCTTCTGGAAGACCGGCATCGACCGCTGCTGCGTACCCACCTGCACGATGCGCCCATAGCGCCGCGCCGTCTCCACCATCGCGCGGCCCTCGGTCACCGTCGTACACACCGGCTTCTCCACGTAGGCGTCTTTGCCCGCTTCGCAGGTGAGGATCGAATTGAGCGGATGCCAATGATCCGGTGTCGCGTAGAACACGCCATCGATATCGTTGCGGTCGAGGATGTGCCGGAAATCCTGGTAACCCTCCGGGCGCCTGCCGGACAACTTCTCGACGATATCCATCTGATCGTTGAAGCGGGACATCGCCACGTCGCATACGGCGACCAGTTCGCACTGCGGGTTTACGGCCAGCGCCTCGATATGGCGCGAGCCCATGCCGCCGCAACCGACGACCGCCACGCGGACCCGTTCTGACGGCGCGACCAGCGCCTGCGTCCGCCGCGGCCACGCCGCCGCGGCCAGTCCTGCCCCCGCGCCCATGAGGAAGGTGCGCCGTGTTGGATGCTTCTGTTCCATGGTGGGATTCTCCGGTTGCGGCGCATCATAACAACGGCGGGGGGGATTGTCATCCGGGGTCCGGGAACTTTTTCTCGTTCCACAATGGCATTGTGGAGCGGAGACTGTGTCGCGAAGCTGTGCTTCGCATCTGTAGTGGCATGCTGTGCACACCAACCGGCCCGTGGGGACGCTTGCCCTCCCGGCCGCACGCCTACCGCGTGAAACGTTGATAGGCACCGCCAATGGGTCCGCGGTCGAGGAGGGTCCAGTTCATCCATATGGGAACGGGGCCCTGGTCCAGGGTATGTATGGCGGTGACGCGATCGCGTTGTTGCGGGGGGATATGCAAGCCCAGAAAGCGAGACTCCGCACTGAAGTACAGTGGGATAAAAAGTTGGAGATCCCATTCAAAGGGCGGTGCGGTCACGGTGCGGGTGTAGTCGAAGTGCTCCGTGTTTTCTGCATCGTAACGCAAGGTAATCGGCACCGGCATGTCGCCCGGGGCGACCAGCAGCTTGAGGTAGGTATAGCCCACCGGCAGGTCGCTTGGCGGCATGGCGAATTCAGGCAGATCGATGTTTCCGTCGCCCTCGTCCAAGGCATCGAGGGGTGCAGATTCAAGCACCGGTAGAATCGACGTGACGTTCTGCACCCGAATATTCTGCCACGCGCGCAACGCCCACAGCGGTCCGGTCAGCCCCAGCACGACTATCAGCACGAAGATCACCACCCGTGTCCCGGCCCAGCCCCAGGACGGCGGCCGCGCGTGTCGCAGGTTCCAGAGGATCTGCAGGGCCGCCAGCCCGCACCACCAGGAGAGCCATTCGAGGTGGAAGGCATGGCGGGTATTGAACTGAATCGCGGTGTAGCCCGCGAACCAGAGCAGGAGAAAGAGCGCGCCGAAGCCCGCGCGCAGCCGCCACGCCGCGATCAACAACATCGCCGCAGCGGCATAGTAGCGCCCGCCTGCAGGTGCCCAATCGAGCACCCCCTGCCGGAAATCCCAAAGGCCCTGCAGGAACGGATTGTCGATGTTCGCTGCGTAGGGAGCAGCGGGATTCGGCCCGAGTTCATCCAGCACGCGGAAGACCGCGGCATAGGCTCGCGTAACGATATCGGCGGGGAACGTGGTGAGGTAATCACGCAGGAAGACTTGGGTCGCCTCGTGGTAGGGCGGCATCATGACCCAGGTCGGCGGCATCTCGCCGGTCGTGCGGTGCGCATGCGCCTGCACGATGTTCGCCATGTAGAAATCGGTGTAGGGTCCGCCGAGGTTGTAGCCCGGTGCCGCGACGCCCAGCCGCTCGTCGCAGCGCTCCAAGAGACCCAGCAGCGCGACGTGTGCGAAGTGGCCAGATTCCTTGCTCGCCTCGATGAGGATCGGTAGCCCGCTGATGACGAAGCAGGCGAGGAAGATCGTCATCATCTGCGCGCGCACGCGGAGGCGTGGCGGCTCGCGCATGAACAGGGCAATCACCACGAGCACCGCCGGCACACAAATGCCAAGGTCCATCCGGAAGCCGAGGCCGATCCCCGTAAGCACACCTGCCGCTGCCGCGATCACCGCGCGCGCACGCAGCCCCAGCGGATAACGAATCAGCCATCCACACAGCAGAATCACCAGCAGGATGAAGGGGGCCTTCGCGTAGTCACGGATCTGCGGGACCATCTCCAGGTGCAGCGGCGAGGTCAACACCAGCAGCGCACCGAATATCGCCAGCGGCCGCTTCAACGCCAACCGGAAGATGCCGTAGGCCGTGGCAACCGTCGTCCCGAAGAGCAGACCCGCCAGCGGCGTCAGGGACGACCACGCAATCCCGAAAAGCGCCCAGCAGGCGGTGACCGCGAGCACGAGGTAGAGGTGCATACGCTGCCACGGGAGGAAGCCTGGGAACTGCATCTCTGGGTGGTACGCGTTGATCTCGTCGAAGGACATGCCCGCCGTGTCGTCCGGCAAGAGCCGCACCTCCGGCGGCACCTGCGCCGGGTCGAAGGCGTCCACCCGCGAATAGAGGAAATCCTCCAGCCCCGGCACGTCGGACACCATCGGGTTGTGCCAGCCATGCCCGCTCAGCCACATGATCGCCGGGGTAAAGGTGGTCTCCTGCCAGAACTGCGGCGTGCCGTCCCAGGTGGCGAAATAGGCCATTCCCGCCGCCGCGCCCAACACGAAGAGCACGAGCGCGACCACGATGTCCGGTTGCGCACGCAGCCGCGCACGCCAGTTTTCTACGATCGAGCCCAGTTTCACACTCCGTTGTGGCGTCGCTACATGACAACGCCGTCCCAACAGGTCATTCCCGCGCAGGCGGGAATCCAGTGCACGCGTCCGCGCGTGCCACAGCACCAAGCTGCGCCTGCAGGCGCAACCGAATCCGTCGGCGGCTTCCGCGCGAAGCTACGCCCCCAGCCACAGATCTACGATCCCAAATCCGTCTCTGCCAAGGTCGCCTCGTCCGCGCTCCCCTCCCGCGTGTAGCAGCGTACCGTATCGCACCCGGCCCGCAAAAATCGCCCGTGGTGGCGGCGTTGACCGCCTGTGCCATGGGGGCTAGAATAAAAAGTTGGGCGGCGGTGTACTGTTTCCACGGGCGGACTGCGCCCATTCGAAAGGACCAGATGTTTCGTTTCCTTTCCATAGCCTTCTTGGCGGTGGCGGCCTCGGCCTTCGCGCAGGACGATACCGCGCTGCCGGCCGAAGACTTTGTGGTGATTTGCACCATTGAGGGCATGATCGACGACGGCATCGCGGTCGTGGTGGAGCGCGCGGTGAAGGAAGCCGCCAAGGCCGACGCCCTCATTTTTGAGGTGGATACCTTCGGTGGGCGGGTGGATTCCGCCATCAAGATTTCCGAACATATCGCCAGCGCGTCCTGCCCCACCATTGCGTACATCAAGGGCAAGGGCGCCATCAGCGCGGGCGCGCTGATCAGCTATGCCTGCGACGACATCATCATGGCGCCCGGTGTGAACATCGGCGCGTCGACCCCCTTCACCCCCGGCGCCGAGGCCGCGGAACAGGTCACCGAGAAGTCGATGTCCTTCCTCCGCGCCAAGTACCGCGCGCTCGCGGAAGTCAACGGCCATGATCCCCTCATTGGCGAGGCGATGGTCGATAACGAAATCGAGTTGCGCGGCGTGCCCCAGCCCGACGGCGGTTACAAGATCTTCAAGGTAAACGAAGGTGAAACCGTCGAAACGTCGTACACCAATCCCAAGGACCCGGACCCCATCGGCCAGGTCTTCGAGGCGATCGAGGAAGAGGTTCCGGTCAACCTTGATGGTGTGGAACAAGCGGCGCGCGAATTAATCGATCGCGCGGGCGAGGACGACGAAGCCCGAACGGCATCGGCCACGACCACACCCAATATCGAATCGCTGCCGGACGGATCAATCCTTGTAACTCCCAAGGGCAAGCTGCTCACCTTCACCAGCGGCGAAGCCGAGAAGTTCGGGCTTATCCCCACCACGGCGAATTCGGTCGAGGAAGTCATGGGTTTCTACGGCTACCCCGGCCTCACCCAGCACCGCATCACCCCGACCTGGGCGGAAGACCTGTATCGCTGGCTGACGAGTCCGCTTATCGCAGGCATCCTGCTGATGATGGGCCTGGGTGGTCTCTACATCGAGATCCGCACGCCCGGCATCGGTCTGCCCGCGCTTATCGGTGTCACCTGCCTCGCTATACTCTTCGGTTCGTTCTACGTCATCGGGCTTGCCGAATGGCTGGACCTGGTGCTTGTCCTTTGTGGCATCGTGCTCATTCTGGTCGAGATATTCGTCCTTCCGGGCGTCGGGATCGTGGGCATGCTTGGGGCCGTCTCGCTCATCGCCGGGGCCTATCTCTCGCTCACGCGCGTCACTATTCCGCAGTACGACTGGGACTACGCCCGGATCGACGACGCGGCGCAGACGGTCGTTTGGGCGATGGTGCTCATGATCGCCATGGTCGCCGCCACCTGGAAGATCCTCCCGCGCACGCCCTTCTACGGCTGGACCGTCGCGCAGGGTGTCCTGGATCCCGCCGCCGGTTACATCGTGCAGGACGCCGAAGCCGTGCGTCGCGCCGTCGGCTTGACCGGCATCGCCACGTCGCCCCTGCGTCCCGCGGGCCGTGGCCGTTTCGACGGCACAAACTACGATATCGTCACCCGGGGTGAGTTCCTGGAGAAGGGCACCCGGCTAAGAATTATTCAGGCCGAGGGCAACCGCTATGTCGTCGCCGCAATGAACGAGGAGGCCTGATGGACCCGCGCCGCACGATGATTCATATGCTCCAGACGCTGCTCAAGGAAATGGACTACGTCCAGTCGCAGGGCGCGGGCTATTACACCTGTTCGCCCTTCGCGAACCGGATCAACAAACTCGTCGCGCAGTCCCAGAAGCTCTTCCCCGAGGCCGCCGACTTGCTCAACACCTTCGACGCCATTGACGAAAGCGATCCCAACGATCCGGCCGACAAGAGCAAGCGCCTCCTCGAGGTGCGTATCCAGACCACACAACTGATCGGTCTGCTCGAATCGATTGCGGATGACACCGCACAAGCAACGGGAGGTGCCGCCTGATGGGCTGGGTACTCTTCTTTTTCGTCGCGGGCATGGCGCTGATCATGCTCGAATTTATCTTGCCCGGCGGCGTCATCGGCGTGGCGGGCGTCATCATGCTGGTGATCAGCGGCGGCATCGGCGTGACGCTCTATCCGGATTTCGCCCCGCTAATCATTGTTGCCGAAGTGCTCGGTGCCGCCGTTTCCATCGGGCTCGGCATATTCCTCATTTCGAAGACCGCTGTTGGCCAGGCGATGGTCGCCAAGGGCGAACAGCGCACCGAGGACGGCTACGTCAACGTGGTTACGGACACGACCCTCATCGGCATGCAGGGCACCGTGCTCACCGCATTGCGTCCGGCCGGCACCATCGAAGTCGGTGAGAAACGCCTCGACGCGGTCTCTGACGGCGCCTTCATCGAAAAGGGCGCCACCGTACTGATAACCGAAGTCCACGGCAACCGTGTGGTCGTGGAACGTCCCGAAGAAACCGATACGCCACAGAGTGCGTAACCCCCGTCCCGTATACGGGAATCCGAAAGAAGGAGACTTTAATGCCCAATTCAATCCTGCTTGTGCTTGGCATCGGCGCGGCCATCGTCGTGTTCGTTGTCATCATCATCATGATCAACTTCTTCCAGTTGTGGTTGCAGGCCATGCTGTCGAAGGCGCCGGTGGGCATGCTCAGCCTGATCGCGATGCGTCTTCGCCGCGTGAACGCCTCGGCCATCGTGCACAGCCGCATCAACGCCGTGAAGGCCGGTCTGCACATCAGCGTCGAGGAACTCGAAACCCACTACCTCGCCGGCGGCAACGTCGTCCGCGTGGTGCAGGCGCTCATCGCCGCGAGCAAGGCGAATATTGACCTGTCCTTCCAGCAGGCCACGGCCATCGATCTCGCGGGCCGCGACGTGCTCGACGCGGTACAGACCTCCGTGCGCCCCAAAGTGATTGATTGCCCCGATCCTTCCAACGGCCCGAACACGGTCGCCGCAGTCGCGATGGACGGCATCCAACTCAAGGCGAAGGCCCGCGTGACCGTGCGTACAAACATCAACCGCCTCGTCGGTGGTGCGACGGAAGAGACGATCATCGCGCGCGTGGGCGAGGGTATCGTCACCACCATCGGCTCCTCGCCGACGCACAAGAAGGTGCTCGAGAATCCGGACATGATCTCCAAGAACGTACTCGACCGCGGTCTCGACGCGGGCACGGCCTTCGAGATTCTCTCGATCGATATCGCCGACGTCGACGTCGGCGAGAACATCGGCGCAGCGCTGCAGGTGAAGCAGGCCGAAGCCGACAAGCAAATCGCCCAGGCCCGCGCCGAAGAGCGCCGCGCCATGGCCCGCGCGCGCGAGGCGGAGATGCAGGCGCAGGTCATCGAGATGCGCGCCCGCGTGACCGAGGCCGAGGCCGAGGTGCCCAAGGCCATGGCCGAGGCCTTCCGCAGCGGCAACATGGGTATCATGGACTACTACCGCATGAAAAACGTGATGGCCGACACCGACATGCGCGACTCGATTTCGAAGATCGACAACAAGAAGTCGCAAGACGACGACAAGTAATCGATTATGGAAATCGGCGAAAACATCTTCGGATTCATCTTCCTGCTGATCATGGCCGTTATCGGCGTCATCGGAAAGATCCGCGAGCAGCGTCAGGCGCAGGAGCGCCAGAAGCGCCTGCGCAACAAGCGCGTCGAGGATTTGCCCGAGGCCACCCGGAAGATGCTCTATGGCGAGACTGGTCGTCCACCGATGGCCACGCCGCGCGCGGCCCAGGCCCCTGTTGCACCCCCGCGTGAAGAGCACCGGCAGGAGCGGCAGCAGGAGGTCGTGTTTGCGCCCACGGAACAGCCGCGCCCGGCCCCGGCACCGGCGCGGCCCGTCCGCCGTGCGCCCGTCCAGGATCCACGCCGTCAGGCACAGGAAGCGATGCAGCGCATGTGGCAGCAGGCCCAACAGCGCCAACGCCAGGAGCACCAGTTGCAACAGGATGATCTTGATCGCGGCGTACTTGAATTGCCACGTCAGCCTCAACAGCCGCGCGATCAGCCGGCCGTTGGAGGCTTGGGAATCACTAAGCCCGCTGGACGCGGGCCGGTTCGATGTCACGGTGGGAAGAGGCACGCGGGAGCCTTTGCCGGCCGGCGGCGCAATCCGTCACGAGCGCCGACCACGCCCCGACTCTAGCGACCCGGCCCCGGATGGCAAGCGGCGGCCGACGCGTCGACCCCCGCGGCTTCCCGCGGTTTACCTCATCGCGGCTACGAAGCCGCGGGGATCAACCCGCCGGCCGCAGCGCCAGTGTCACCGTCAGCGGCAGGTGGTCCGAGCCCGTGGATGGCCCGACCCGTCGGTCCAGTACCGCCCACTCGCCGCTGACCACGCAGTGGTCGATCGGGATGGTGAACGGCACGCGACGGCCCAATGGCCAAGTCCCCTGCACCCCAAACCCTCGCTGCGTGTTCATTAGTCCGCCGGCCTCAAGCATGTCGGCGAACGCGGGCGACCACGGCGTGGTGTTGAAGTCGCCCACAACGATCACCGGCCGGTCTGCTGCGGCCGCGAGTCGGCCCGTTTCGGCCAGGATGTCGTTGCGGTTGCGCCACGCCCACGGTCGCGTCGGCGGCGGCGGATGGATCGCCAGCAGTCGCACCGCCTCGTCACCCACCGTCAGATCCGCTTCCACCGCAAGACGCACAATGTGGTCCGGTCCGATCATCCGCGGACGCACGTCCTGCACAGACACGCCATCCGACAGCGTGTCGCGCACCAGCAGCCCAATCCCAAACGCGTGATCCGCCGGCTCGGCCACCGCCATTCGGTAGGGCAGGTCCATCGCCTCAATCGCCGACAGGTGTTCCCATGTCAGTTCGATCAGCGCGATGATGTCGGCCGTGGACGCTTGCAGATACCGTTCGACCGCGTCATGGTCGCCGTTGGCGAACTGCAGGTTGACGCTGGCGACGGTGAGCGTGGGCGTGTCGGCCGCCAACGGGCGCGCCTGCGTCCCGTGGTATAGCGGCAGCACCGACGCGGCGTTGATGGCCACCGCCGCCGTGGCGATCCCCGCGAGCTTCCAGCGCCGCAACGCCAGGCACAACGCCAGCGCCACCGCTGCCGCGATCAGGTATTGCACGCGGAAGTGGTTAAACAGGTCGGCCGCCCAGTGCCAACGCCCCAACCAGCCCGACAGCGTGACGCCCAGCGTGCCCGCCACGGCCAGGGCCAGGATG
>JAUIKJ010000085.1 GCA_030430835.1 Candidatus Hydrogenedentota bacterium | reverse complement strand
ACCTCCTGCGCGAGGGGCTTGATATCCCCGAGGTCTCGCTCGTTGCCATCCTCGACGCGGACAAGGAGGGCTATCTCCGGTCGCAGACCAGCCTGATTCAGACCTGCGGCCGCGCCGCGCGCAATGCGGAAGGCCGCGTCATCATGTATGCCGATCAGACGACGGGATCCATGGCGCGCGCCATTGAGGAGATGAGCCGTCGCCGCGAGAAGCAGATCGAGTACAACGAAGAGCACGGCATCACCCCCGAAACCGTACGCAAGGCGATTCCCGATCTCCTGGCGAATCTCTGCGATCGCGACTATGTCACCGTGCCGGCGGCGGCGGAAGATGCGGACCTCTATGTTAACTCCGGCGACCTGAAGAAACGGCTCGGTGAGTTGCGGCGGCAGATGAAGAAGGCCGCGGACAAGATGGACTTCGAGAAGGCCGCGGAGTACCGCGACCGGATTCGCGCGCTGGAGAAGCGCGAGATCGAAGAGCTCGCCTAGCCGGTCGCGTATTCACATCCCGGAGCACATCGTAGTAAGCTGAAGTTCAAGCACAGCGCCGGAAGGAGTTCAGGGTGAGCCGCGAACGTGATCTGTTGTTTGGCATCCTCGCGATGCGCCTGGGTAAGGTCATTCCCGACCAGATCGACGACACCGAGGGATCCTTCGAAGATTCGCTGGGTGGCCTGGGACAATCCCTGGTGCGATCGGGCATCCTCACGGAGACCGATCGCGAATCGCTCATCAGCATGGTGGAAGACGCCATCCGATCGCACAACGGCGACGCCGCCGCCGCATTGGCTTCCTTCGGCGGCGAAGCCATGCTGATCCGCACCATCTCCGGTGACGGGCCGTCGCTCGACGAATTGGCGACCGTTGCAAGTTCGCCGGGACCCGGCGGCGTGGCCACCGTCGTATCGCCGGGCGGCTTCGCCGGTGGCCCTGGGGGCGACCAGGTGGTCCCTGCGGTGCCGGAACACCCGGGCCGCTACGACGAGATTCGCGCCTTCGCCGCCGGTGGCATGGGCAAGATCTGGCTGATGCATGACACGCACATTGGCCGCGACGTGGCGCTCAAACAGCTGCTGCCCGAGCGCGTTGGCCATGCCACCCGCAGTGGGGCACCCACCGCCGAGATGCTCACCGTGCCGATTATTGCGCGCTTCCTGCAGGAAGCCCGCGTCACCGGACAGCTGGAGCACCCCTCCATCGTTCCGGTCTACGAGTTGGGCTACCGCGACGATGGCAGTCTCTACTACACGATGAAGCTCGTGCGCGGGAAGTCGATGCAGGAGGCGCTGGACGAAGCGCCCGACCTGCCCGGGCGCCTCAAGTTGCTACGCCCATAGCCGCAACGTCATCCACCGCGATCTCAAGCCGCTCAACATCATGTTGGGTGAATTCGGTGAAACGGTGGTAATCGACTGGGGCATCGCCAAGGTCCGCGGGTTACACGACATCCACGCGAAGGGCCTCACGGAAACCGTGCGTACCATGCGCGTGGGCGATGCGGAGGCCACCTCCAAGACGGAGTACGGACAGACCATCGGTTCGCCCTACTACATGCCGCCCGAACAGGCGGAAGGCGATCCCGAGAAGGTCGATGAACGGTCGGATGTCTACGCCCTCGGCGCCGTGCTCTACACCATCCTCGCCGGGCAACCGCCCTACAAGGGCATGAAGGTCCGCGAGTTCCTCGAGAAGGTGATGGACTTCGACCCGAAGCCCATCCGCGAGGTGGAGCCGAATGCCCCGCTGGAGCTCTGCGCGGTCGTCGCGCGCGCGATGTCGCGCAAGCCGGACGACCGCTATCCCGACGCCCGGGCATTGGTCGACGAGGTGCAGCAGTTTCTCTCGGGCGGTCTCGTCAGCGCCTACGAATACAACTTCGCCGAACTCGCCCGCCGCTTCATCAAGCGCCACAAGCGCGTGCTGACCACGGCGTCCGTGGCCGCGGTGGCCCTGCTGGTGACCGGTGTCTACTCTTACCTCAGCATCCGCGCGCAGCGAAACATCGCCATCGAAGAAGAGCGCAAGGCACGCATCGCCGAAGGGCAGGCCAAGGAAGCGCGGGACGAAGCGGTCATCGCCCAGGAACAGGCAGAGATCGCGCGGGACGAAGCGCTGCAACAGCTCTACTACGCCAACGTTAGCCAGGTGCAGTCGGCCTTTAATGAGCGCAACCTCGGCGCGGCGCGCGAGACCCTGGCCAACGCGCCCGTGGCGAACCGCGACTGGGAGTGGGGGCACCTGCTCCAGTTGCTCAATGCCGACGCGATGACCCTGCCCGCCGGTGGCAGCCGCTTCGCCTTTGGCGGCGACGACGAGCTGATCACCTGCACCAAGGGGGGCTCCGTCCGCGTGGTCAACCGCACGGACGGTGCACTACAGCGCACGCTGATCGAGAACGCAGGCACCGGCTTCGCCTTCGCCACCAGCGCCGGGGGCACCCGCACCGCCGTGGCCTCGTCCACCGGAATCCAGGTCTGGGATACCCAGTCCGGCGCGGTGCTTTTCGAATACGAAGACCCGTCGCCCGGGTCGAGCCGGCGCTTCCTCGACCTCACACCAGATGGTGCCCGCGTGGGTGCGCTGTGCAGCGATCGTAAGGCACGCGTATGGAACGTGGACAGCGGCGAGATCACCTTCGAGTTAAGCGTCGATCAGGCGCAGGGCTTCGGCATCTATTTCAGCCCCAGTGGGGACCGGGTGATCGTGACCCGATCCGTCTTTGGAGAGAACGGTTTCGAGCGCACCTTTGACGTGCTCGATGCCGCAACCGGCACCATCCTCGGCAGCCACAAGGTGGCGTTCCCGAATTCAGCGCACTCGGTCGCCTGGAGTTCGGACGGAAACCATTTCGCCATCGGCACCGACACGGCACTTCAGCTCTGGACCCTCGAACCCTTCGCTCGGCAGTACCACTTCGATCTCCGCTTCGGCTTCCCCGGAACCATCGCCTTCAGTCCCGGGGGTGAGTACCTCGCCGCAGGATCGACCGATGGCAATGTCGGACTCTGGAACGTGGAGACCGGGAAGGGCGACATCATCGCCAAGGCCCATCCCGATCAGGTGCGTGCCGTGGCCTTCAGTCCCGATGGCACGCTCTTCGCCACCGGCAGCGATGACACCACCGTGGGCCTCTGGTCGGTCCCGAATCTCGATCCGCTGCATGTGTATCGCGGGCACGAGTCCGCCGTCTTTGCCCTTTCCTTTTCTGCCGACGGCACCACGCTCGCCTCCGGCGCCTTCGACGGCCAATGCAAGCTTTGGGACATGCAGAACGAGCTTCGCTACCGCGCAGCGGGCGAGAAGCTCGCCTATAGCCTGGACGCCGGGCTGCTCGCCGGCCTGGTCGGCACAGACGCCGCCGTATGGGATCTCCAGAACGGCCACCGCATCCGCACGCTCCCCCTGGCTTCGCAAGAAGTCCCCGCGATTGCCCTGAGCGCCGATGGACGGCTTGCCGCCACCGCAACGAAGACCCCCGACGGGCAACACGCCGTACGCATCTGGGACGCGAACGGCGCGGAGATGGGCGCATTCACAACCGATCCGAATGTCAGCGGCATTGTCTTCGTCGCAGACGACACGGTGTTGCTGCAGAAAGGCACCACGCTCGAATCGCGCTCCGTGCCGACCGGGGATATCCAACGCACTTGGTCTGGTATCGAGGGCTTTACCGTTTCCCCCGACGGCCAACACCTTGCCATCGCCACTGCCGACGCCGAAACTGAGTCCGGTCGCGTCGTCGATGTTTACCGTGTCGACCAGGATGCGCCGCTGGCCACGACGCGCAGCCTTTCCCGGCTGCCGCTCACGCTCGAATTTGATGCAGCCGGACAGACCCTGGTGCTCGGCGGCGGCGAAATCGAGTCGGACGACGGCTTCGCGCTGGAATGGGCGTGGGGCGCTGTCGTGACGGAGCCCGAGCGCATCGCCTTGCCCGGCGCGATGACGGCCTTTGCCGAGCATCCGGATTCGGGCAAGCGCGCCTATGGTGTGCGCGACATTGTGCTCTATGGCAGTGGCCCAGACCCGATTACCTTGACCGGACACGAGCGGCCTGTGGTCAGCATCGACTTCTCGCCGGACGGTACGCGCCTCGTCTCTGCCAGTCAGGACGGCACCTTCAAGATCTGGGATGCGTCAAAGGGCCGCGAGATCTTGACGCTGCACGCATCCGCCAACACGGCGGCGGGTCAGGTCATCCAGCCGGAGTTCACCGCCTTCGGCGACGAGGGTGAGTGGCTACTCACCCTCACCAATGGCGGGGTGCCGCCGCTCGTACTTCGCGCCTTCCCGCACGATGCCGCGGCCTATCCCGGCGGCGAAGAAGAATTGTTCGCGGATCGGGTGGAACGCTTCAAGCGCAGTCGCAGGTGATGCGCGTGTGCCTCAGGGTGCGGGCGTGGTGTCGGACTTTTCTTCTGGCGGCATGACGCTGGCATGCCAGTCATCGAAGAGTCCTTGCAACTGCTCTAAGCGGAACCCCTGCTTGGGAGCAAGGTCCCGGACCTCCCGGCTGTCTTCGCCGTATTCGTAGAGCGCCCAGCTGCGCCCGGCGTTTACACTGATCAGCTTGTGGGTCGGTGTGACCAGTGCGCGCTGATCCTTGAACAGGTAGTAGAGTGGCGCGCTGCGCAACCAGGTCTCGCCACGCAACAATGGCAGGAAGGACTCGCCGTCCAGCGGCGTCGCAGTGGGTACCGCCACCCCCGCGCAGGCCAGAAAGGTCGGCACCAGGTCAATGAGTCCGACGGGCGATTCCGTGACGCGATCCGATTCGATAACACCCGGCCATACCGCGATCCCTGGAACGCGGATGCCGCCGTCGAAGAGCGTGTTCTTCCGGCCGCGCAGGCCGCCGGTGGTGCCCTGGCCCGGTTTGTCATACTTGCCGCGCGGACCGGTGTCACTGCAGAAAACCAGCACCGTGTTCCGATCGATCTTCAGTTCTTTCAGGGTCGCGGCGATCCGCCCGATCTGCTCGTCCATCGCGCTGATGGCGCCGTAGAAATGCTGGGACTTCTCCGGGAACGCTGCGTAGCGCTTGCGGAATTCCGGCCCGGCAACCAGCGGCCAATGTGGCGTGTGAAACCACACCGCCGCAAAGAAGGGGGTGTCCGCGGCGACCGCGGACCGCACGAAGGGAATCACCCGATCCGTGATAATGCGCGGCGTCGCACCTTCAACATTCGCCGTGACTTTCCTGTCGCCCTGCTGCCAGTAAAACGCGCCGAAAGGCGCGCCGACGGGGCGGTCGTCGTTGCGCAGGCCTTCGGGTACGCGCATCGGATCATAGGTGGGCACGCTTACGGTCGTCGCGAAATAGGTATCAAAGCCGTGCAGGTCGGGTGGACTGTAATGCATCTTCGCATAGTCCTCGTCCTCGCGCCGGGCCGCCTCGAAGTTTGGATCCAGCTCGCCCAGGTGCCAGCGCCCGAAGAGCCCGGTACGGTAGCCTGCTGCCTGCAGCATTTCCGCGACCGTTAGATAACTTTCCGGCAGGGTGACGTCATCCTCGGCTTTCGTCCAGCGTGCCGGGTTCAGTCCGGTTAGCGCCGCGAAGCGCGCAGGCGCAGAGGAGGGCGACGCGGTGTAGAATCGATCCAGGCGCAGGCCCGCGGCCGCCAGTGCATCCAACTCCGGCGTCTTCAGGAAGGGATTGCCGTTGTAGCCAACGTCGCCCCAGCCCTGATCATCGCTGAGAATAAAGACAATATTGGGACGCGGCGGGGGCGAGGCGGGTGGGTCCTCGGTCCACGCGGTGCCGGCGCCTAGCGCCAGCACCGCCGCGAGTTTCAGCAAGATACGCACGCTGTGACGAATCCTTCTCCGTGGCGGCTAGGCAGCGCGCTTGCGCAACGCCATCAGTGCCGCCAGACCCAGCGGCAGCACCACCATCAACAGCAACAATATGTAACCGTTCGAGACCGGCAGTTCCGGAAGTACTTGAATCGTCACGCTGTAGACGGCAGCCGCCTTCGACCCATCGTCATACGCGCAGGTATAGGTACCGGAATCCGCGGTCTGGGCGTCCGAGAGTTCGATGCTCTGGCAGTCCAGGTTCTGCCCCGGTGCGCCGACAAGCGGGTTGCCGTCTTTGTACCAGGTGAAGCTGCTGCCTGGCGCCACCGGATCCGGCACGCGCAGACAGATCGTGTCTCCCACCTCGAAGGTCGTCGCGCCGGAGGGGACACAAGCGATGCAAGGCACTTCCGGCGCGTCACACACTTCGATTGACACGTCGTCGATATTGATGCCGTCGATGACGTAGGTCGCCTTTGCACCTCCGTCCGTGCCGTGGAAGGACAGGGTGTGGCTCGCACCGTCGGCATAGGCGGACACGTCAATCGCCGCGGGCTGGTAGCTCGGCCAGATCACGTCCGATTCGCTGAAGATCACGTTGCCATCAATCCGGACTTCAAAGTCGAGATCCGTCCGAAGCGTTTGCCGCCAGAATCGCAACGTCGCAAGATCACGATCCGGAAGGACGATCGACTGGGACAGACTGTCCGGGCCAGTGCTGGTGTTGAAGAGCAGATAGCCCGCGCCCGCACCCGTGCGCGCGTTGCCGTACGCACTGCTGACCTCGCCACCGCCGGTGCTTGTCCAGGCGCCTGCGGCCTCGAAGTCTGCGTCGAGAATCGTCAGGTCCTCGCAATCCACGCCGATCTCGCCCTCGGTTTCCCCTTCGCCCTCGCCGCCAAAATCCGGGCAATCCGCTGGCGTCACCGCCGGATTCAGCGCATCCGTCACGTAGCTGGTTCCCGCACCCACGACGAAGGGACAGGCGGTCGCGGGAACGCCCGCGTCAAATTCACAGATATTCGGTGCTCCGTCGCCGTCCGCGTCCCCGTAGAGACGCAACTCTGGAAAACTGATGAAGTCCAAGGGGTCGAGGGGCGGATAGAAGAAACTGGCTTCGCGATTGAATTCGTGGCCAAGCAGCGCCATGATTCCAAAGTTGCCCGTGGCCGTCGCGCGCGTGCCGCCGGCAATCACTTCCTCCGCGAAGTCACCGCCCCCGATCGTCAGGTAGGCCGTCGCAACATCGAGGAAAGCCGGGACCACGTCGACGCCCCGCAACAGCACGCTTCGAAGGATCTGCTCACGGTTCGCAGCGTAGGCGGCCACCACCGTGGCATGGTCGAGTACGCCGTTGTCGAAACCCGGGGTTTGCAGGATCGTCTGGAGCAGGGCGAGTTCGTTGCTTACATCGGGGATTCCGTTGGCCTCAACGACCAAGTCCACATCGCCGAAACTCCGTGTCAGGACAAAGCTGCCGTTCACATCGGCCGTGGCGAAATCACTGAAGGCGGCGAGCAGGGCATCGAGCCGGGGATCAAGACCCGGGAGATTCACGTCGGATACAGCAAGCGCGAGCTGCGTACAAAAGTCGTAACTGAAACTGGGGTCGATAATCGAAACGAACGTGGCGCAGTAATCGAATTGACCATCTCCGTCCTGAACCTGCAGGATTGGGCTGGCGAAGTAATCCATGGCATCGAATGTGCCGTTCAGTACGGTCCGGTCCACGATGCCGACATCGTCTGTGCTGCCATCGTCGATATCATCCGGCACGACCGTGCCCGTGCCATCTTCCAAGTATAGGGTAGCGATCTCCTTGCACACCGCCTCCGGTGGATCCGAACTGCCGCCCGCAACGGCGCCGGTGGCAAAGATGAGGGCCATCGCCAGCGCAAGACGCCTGGCGTACACAATCGTGGATGTCGTCATGGTGTTCCCTTCCCAGCGTGTGGACAGCCGACGGGCTGCGATGCGTGTCTCCCCGATGATGCCCGGTATAACACGTCGCCCCCACACAGTCAACCCAACTAGGTATCAGGTCGGGAAGGGCCAGATTAGCGGTAGGCTTCCCACTCCGGCTCGTTCTCGAAGATCCACCGGTAGTATGCGGTCTGGGTCAGTTCGGCCGCGGCCGCCTCGTCCACGATGACTGTGCAGCGCGGGTGCCACTGCAGTGCACTGGCCGAAATCATGGATGTAATCGGACCCTCCACGGCCTTTGCAATGATCGCCGCTTTCTCTGCGCCAGTCACCAGCATCAGACAACGCTTCGCATCCAGAATAGTGCCCACGCCCATGGTCATGGCGCGGCGGGGCATGTCTTCGGGCCGATCAAACAGGGGCGCGTTCTGGGCGATGGTTTCCGGCGTCAGCGCCTTGCAGCGTGTGCGCGAGCCAATGGCCGAAAGGGGCTCATTAAAGCCAATGTGTCCCGTCCGCCCGATGCCCAGCAGCTGCAGGTCAATGCCGCCACAGGCACGAATCCGATCCTCGTAGGCCGCACACTCGGCGTCCGGGTCCGCCGCGGCGCCGTTCGGCAGGTGCGTGTTCTCGCGCGCGATATTTACGCGATCAAAAAGATGTCCGTTCATATAGCTGCGGTAGGAATTCGGATCCTCCGGGGAAAGGCCGATGTACTCGTCCAGATTGAAGGTGGTCGCGCCGGCGAAGTCCAGGCCCTCACCTTCGTGCAGCTTCGCGAGCAGCGCATAGAGCCGCTCCATCGTGCGACCGGTGGCCAGCCCCAGTACCAGATCCGGCTTCGTTCGCAGGGTGTCCGCGATGAGCCGGGCGGCCAGCGTGGCGGCGGATTCCGCGTCGGGCTTGATGATGACTTCCATATGCTTTCGGTGCTCCTGAAGGCATGCGTCCGGGCGCCCGGTGTGGCGCGCGCGTGACGGTTTGGGGGTATCTTGAGACTAGCGGACACGCGGAAAATGGGCTACACTGCCGCGATGCCGATGCATGAACCTGAAAGGATACCGTCCACGCCCGAACACGCGCAATCCGGCGCGCCAATGCGCACCCGTCTACAGCCGCATCTGCTCATCTGGTCCTTCGCACTGGCCGTTCTCCTCTGCGCCGGTGGTGTCGTCGCCGCGCGCAGCGCACTCGAGCGCCGCGCCGCCCTGGCCCGCGACCCGCACGAGGCCATCGAAGCCGCACTCACCCGCGTAGAAACGGATCCTTCGGTCAGCGAGCGGGAGACGCAAAACCGGGTTCGCCTTGCCGCGGTACTCGCCGAGCAGGGGATGATCGAGTCGGCCGCCGGTGACTATCTCCTGGCATTGCAGTATCAGCAGGAACGCAACCTCAGCGGCGCGGAAGTGATGTACAAGCGGGCCATCTCACGGCGTCCCGACTGGAGCCGGCCGCACGCGGGACTCGGCGCCCTGCTGGGCCGCCACACCGTGGGCCGACAAGAGGAAGGCCTGCGCGAGCTGCGCCGCGCCATCGAGGTGGACCCCCGCTGGTACCAGCCGTGGAATGAGATGGCGGTGGTACTGCGCCTGCTCGGGCGCATGGAAGAGGCCGAGGTCGCCGCGCGCAAGGCCGTCGCCCTTGCGCCCGATTCCGTGGCCACCCAGAACAACCTCGCCAACCTCCTGGTCGCGTTGCGGCGTTACCCCGAGGCCGAGGCCGCCTACCTCAAGGCTACCGAGCTACGCCCCGGACACCCCAAGCCCTGGTATAATCTCGCCTGCCTATACAGTTTGCTGGGTCGCACCGACGACGCCATCGCGAATCTGCGCGCCGCAATCCAGCGTGCCTCCGTACTGCGCAACGAAGCCGCGACCGATGGGGACTTCGACCC
>JAUIKJ010000084.1 GCA_030430835.1 Candidatus Hydrogenedentota bacterium | reverse complement strand
CCGAAGACAAAAAGCAGCGCATGAAGTACAAGGGCGCGTTGCGCCTGGAACAAAAGCTTTTCGAGGCTGGCGCGCGCTACGAGTTCTATCCGCTCGAGAAGGCGGGACACGTCCACTGGAAGAGCGAAGTCGAAGGCGAGCGCATCCTGGATCTTGCCTATGGCTTCCTCACCGCGTACGTCGGAACACCCGATAGCTGATCGCGTCGCCCCGCAGATAAGACAACCGAGTCCGCCCGAATCGGGCGGGCTACTTTTTCCCGCGGCACGCGAATTTACAACACGCCCATTCGGGAGCCCCCCCCTTTCGAACACCCGGGAGCGGCCACGCGGTGCGCATGCGTCGCGTAGGGATGATTCACCGAAGGAGTTCCGCGCATGGCGCTCGAAATCAGAGAAGCTGACTTAAACGACCCTGAACAGGCAGCGGCCGTGGTCGCGATCATCGATGACTACGCCCAGGGCCCGGGCGGACAAATGGCACCCTTGTGCGACGAGGCGCGCATGGGGATGATTGCGGGGCTACGGGCGCACCCGACCACCCTGGTCTTGCTGGCGTATCACGACGGTGACGCCGTGGGTGTCGCGACGTGCTTTTGGGGATTCTCGACGTGGGCCGGAAAGCCTTTGCTCAATGTGCATGACCTTGCAGTGTTGCCGCCCTACCAGGGACGCGGTATTGGCCGCCAGTTGCTTCGGGAGGTGGAACGGCGGGCACGCGAACGCGGCTGTTGCAAGGTGACCTTGGAGGTGCTCGCGTCCAACACCGGCGCGCAGCGGCTCTATGTCTCCGAGGGCTTCGGTTCCCTGGGCCCAGACGGCATGCTGTATTTGTCGCACCACCTCGATTGACACCTGGAACTGGCCGCCTGGGTATTTTCCGGTCTTCTTGCGCTTCGTTGAATTCTTCGACTTTGGGGCGGTATGCAGTCACCACGGCTGTCGCTAACAATTCGGCACAATCAGGCCCGCGCCACGGTGTTCACTGCCCGATGCGTTACTGGCGTCCCGCTTCTTCCAGGACCGGATGCCTTCCTGTAAAGAGTTAATGTAAGGCATTATTGACACTGATAGGGCCACCGGGTACACTTTGCCCCAAGTATTGTGGGGTTTTGGTGGCCTTCCATGAACCGTGTCGATCTGAAACGGCGCATACTGGGAAACCGTGCGCTGGTGCGGATTCCTTGGCTTGCGCGCGAGTTGCTGCTCTCGCCCGAGCCCGGGCGGGCTTTCGCGCGTCCGGCGGTAGACGCCGCGGCACAAGACCCCACCCTCGCGACCTACCTGCGCGACGAGGCGCAGGCCGCCCCCGAGGCGCCGCTCGATGCCACGCTTGCCGCGCGCCTGGATGCACCGGCCCTGCGCCGCGCGACCCTGCGCGCGTGGGCGGTGGAGAGTGCGCGCGTCAAGGGCCACGTATTGGATCACCGTGCGTATTGGAGCACGGCCCTGCGCACGGCGAAGCTTGCCGACCAGATCGCGGCCCACGCGCAACTGACGCACGCGCACCTCGCGTTTGCGACGGGGCTGCTGTGCAACCTCGGTCGCCCGGCACTTGACCTGGCGCTTGAGGACGGCTACCAACATCGTCTCGAAGGCCCGACCGCGGATGGCCTTCCCCTGCTCGATTCCGAGCAGCAGAGCTACGGCGCCGATCACACGCAAGCGGGCAAATGGCTCGCAGAACATTGGCGCTTGCCGCACCCGGTCGTGAATGCGATTTGGCTGCACCACCTGCCGGTGGAAGCGCTGGACGAGGTGGACGAGTCGGCTGGGCTCGCTGCGGTGGCAGCGCTGGCAGCGATGCTCACGCTGGTCCATACGCCGTCTCGGATATCCGCACCGATCCTCGCCCGCGCGGAACACCTTGGCTTACACACGGCCGATCTCGAGCGTCTGCTTGAAGACACCCCGGAACCGCCGCTGGACGTGGCCCCGGTTTCCGGCGCACCAGATTCGGTCCGTTCCGTGACCCCGCCCGGGATGCAGCAACAGTTGGCCTATTGGGAATCTCTGGCGGAAGTGTTGCAGGTGGTACGTCCGCCCATGCCCTTTGAAGACGCCTTGGCGCATATCGCGCAGGGCGTGCAGCGGGCTTTCGGATTGGCGCCGGGCATAGCCTACGCCGTGGATGCCGACGCCAAGGTAAGCGCGTGCCGCTGGCGCAGCACCACCGAAGCGGCGTCGGTGGTACGCCTGCAATCGACCGAAACCGCATCCCCGCTCGCGGCACTGATCGCGCGGCTGACCTCGGCATCGGGCGGCGCGGGGCTGGTTTGCGCGCCCTTCCTCTCCGATGGCGCGGTGTTGGGCCAATTGGTGTTCGAAGCCGATGCACTCAGCGCACACGGCCGGGATGCGGCCCTTGCGGACGTGCAGCGTTTTGCGGCGGCCTGCGGTCATGCGCTGAAACGTTGTGATGATCATGAACGCCTGAGCGCGGGGCACGAGAAGATGGCCTCGGCGCTGCAACGCCTCGAACATGCACACCGCCAGTCGCTGCGCAATGCACGCCTCGACAGCGCGGCGATGCTGGCCTCCGGGGCGGCACACCAACTGAACAACCCCTTGGCGATCATTTCTGGCCGTGCACAGTTGTTATTGAACCGCACGGAAGATGTGGAACAGGTGCGCGGTCTGGAGACCATTCTGCGGGAGAGCCGGCGCACCGCCCGGATACTGACGGAACTGATGCAGTTCGCGCGTCCGGGGGAACCGAAGTTTGCGGAGGCGGACGCAGCGGGGCTGTTGCGCAACACGGCGGCGGGGATGCACGAAGAACTGGGCAAGCACCTGATCCAGGTGATTGAAGACATGGCGGCGCCATTGCCGCGGGTGCCGATCGATGCGTCGCAGTTGGAACTGGTCTTTAGCCATGTGATCCGCAACGCGATGCAGGCAATGCGCGAAGGCGGCAAGATTTACCTGCGTGCACGGCCGAGCAGCGACGCGCGTTCGCTGGTATTGCAGGTGGAAGACACCGGATCGGGCATCCGTCCCGAGGCCCTCGACCACGTATTCGAACCCTTCTTCACGGCAAGCGACGACGCGGAGCCGCATACGGGCCTGGGCCTTGCGGTTTGCCGTGCCGTGCTGGACCGGCACCAGGGCACGATTACCCTGCACAACAATCCGAACGGCGGCTGTACCTGCACGATCACCCTCTCGTCTGCCGAGCGCCGGCGCGATCTCGAGATAGAGCCGGTACTCGCGCCACCGCCCCGTTTCGATGCCGCCGCTTTCGCGCCGCGCCGTGGGCAGCCCGAATCTCCGAAACCTGCGCGTGCCGCGTTTGCGGTACCGTCCAGGCAGAATACGCCACCGCATGTCCCCACCGACGCCAAGCGCGCGGCGCTGCCCGAGGCGCCCCCCACGCCAACCGGAGAGAGCAAGGCGCCCCCGAAGGCCGAGCCCGCTCCAGAGCACCGCGAAGGCGCGAAGCGGATCATCTTTGCCGATCGCGACGACGATCTCCGGGAGGTTCTGGGCGAGGCGCTTCGCAGCCGCGGCTACGATGTGGTCACGGTGTCCGATGGTCTGGAGGCGCACGCCGCGGTGCTCACGGGCAAGGTTGACCTGGTGATCGCGGAACTTGCCCTGCCGGCCTTGTCCGGGCGGGACCTGCTGGAGCAGGTACGTTCACGCGTCCCCGGCCTCCCCTTCATTGTGCTCGCGGGCGCGGCCACTCCCGATGACGACATGGAGATCCTCGACACCCTCGGCGCCAGCCTGTGTCTGCGCAAGCCCTTTGGGCTGGAGTCCCTGCTGCAGGACATGGAGCGGCTGCTGGACACCTCACCCCTTGCCAAGGGCGCATGAATCATTACTGGTTCGATCCATCGTGCATTCGTATGCTAGACTGCCGTCCTTCACGCGCCCGTAGCTCAGCTGGATAGAGCGCTAGCCTCCGAAGCTAGAGGCCGCAGGTTCGAGTCCCGCCGGGCGCGCCATGTTTTATCTCCGTCACGCCTGGAGCCGGCCATGCTGACTGACTTCATTACGCTGAGCAAGCAGCGTGCGTTTATCGCGCGGGTCGTGCAAGACCTCCCCGAGGCCGACCTGCTCACGGTACCCGCCGGCCGCAAGAACAATATTGCGTGGAACTTCGCGCATATCGTCACCATCCAGCAGGTGCTGACCTACGCACTCAGTAGACAACCGCTGAATCTACCCGAACACTACGTGGCAAACTACAGCCGCGACACGTCCCCCGCCGACTGGACGGCTCCGCCGGACATGGCCCGCTTGTTCGACGAACTCGCGGCGTTGCCGGCGCAAACCGCGGCAGACTACGACGCGGGCCATTTTGCCAACTTCAAGCCGATCACGACGAGCACGGGGATTCTCATTGCGTCGGTTGAAGAGGCGATTGCCTTCAACAATTTCCATGAAGGCGTGCACACGGGGATCATCCTGTCCATCAAGCGGGAACTGTCCCAAAGCTAGCCTGAACAACGGGGAGGCCCCATGTTTCCAGACCGTGCACGCAGCTTGATAGTGGTTGCACTTTGCGGTTTCCTGCTCAATGCGTGCATGCCCTCTCCCCCACCTTCGACCGCAAGCGATCTCGCGCAGGCCTTGCGCGGCAAGGGCCTTGCATACAATGACACTGTGAGCCTGCCCAAGCCACAGGGGAAGCACCTCCGCTTCGACGAAGCCATCGGGCTGACGGGACCGGAGTACGTGGTGGAACTGATCCGGATAGAGGACAAGCGGGTCTTTGACATCGCGGCACAGGCGTCGGGCCTGTTGACGCTTACCGAGGCGAAGATCGG
Organism: Candidatus Hydrogenedentota bacterium; assembly: GCA_030430835.1. Lineage (GTDB taxonomy): Bacteria > Hydrogenedentota > Hydrogenedentia > Hydrogenedentales > JAEUWI01 > JAUIKJ01. The sequence goes on along the minus strand of JAUIKJ010000084.1, from coordinate 4,855 downwards.
CCAGGAGCTTCCGGGCAAACCGGAGATCTACACGCGGCAGCCCTTCATTGTCATCGTGCGGAAAGAGCCCGCGCCGGGCACCGTGCTGGATATCCTTAACCGGATACTTCCGCCCGCGTAGCGCTGGTTAGGGGAGTTCGTTTTCGGACCCGCCGAAGATTCGCTGGCGCAAACGGGACAGCGGGTTGCCCCGTTCGCTCGGTGGCCGGGAGAGGTATCGGGTCACGAGTCCGACGAGCGTCAGCAGGAATCCCAGCACGACGCAGGCGACCCCGCCGATATAGGCACCAACGGCGGTTTGCCCCCGACCGAGGTTACCGAAGTAGAGGGCGCAAGCAGCCCCACACACCGCGAGGATGACCCCGGTCACGAGGATATCCTGGCGTTGTCCCGCCTGCTCCGGATTGTCGGTACTGTCGAGCAGGTCCTGCAGATCGTCAAAGGAGGTCACCAGGTTGGGGTTTTTCTCCAACTTCTCCAGCAGCGCGAGCTTGACGCGGTGATCCAGCCAGACCCGTCCGATGCTGCGGGTAATGGTGTGCACCAGCAGGACGAGCACGAAGATGATGGGCAGGGCGACGAGGATGGTGTAGGTCATGGCGGCATTCCAAGGGGATTGACCATGCCGCGCCGGGGCTGTGTTTCAAGACGAAACCCGACGCGGGCAGGCATGGTCGTATGGTACAGGAAAACCATTGATGGGTATATTCATACGCAGTACAAGCACCGCGCTGTTGATTCTGGCCTCGATCCAGTGTTTTACCGTGGGTGTGCTCTCTCCCCGTCTTTCGCTGGAGATCTGCCAGCCCGGCGTTCAAACGACCCAACGTCTTGATTTTGAGAAGGTTAAGTCCTTTCACATCAAGAACGCCGACGGCGCGATCAAGATCAATTCGGCCGATACCGACACGATACAGGTCACGGCCGACGTACGCGCCTTCACCCCGGACAGCGACACCCAAAGTGTTGCAGAGCAATACCTTAGCACCCTGTTCGCAACCGAGGTCCGCGACAATTCCGTTCAGATCGTAACCGAACCCGAAGCCCGTCCGGATGATGTGGACATGGTGGTGAACTACATCGTGGTGGTTCCGCGGGGTACCGACCTGCGTCTGGAAGGCTCCAACGGGAACGTGTCGGTCGGGCCGGGCTGTGGTAAGATCTTTATAAACAGCAACAATACGGACGTTTTGGTTGAAGAACCGGGAGGCCGTGTCCACGCGACGATCGCCAACGGGCGTATCCGGGTGGAGAAGGCGGCCGACGAGACGACGCTGGAAACCGTTAATGGGAGCATTTACGCGAACATGACGGGCGGCAGTCTGAGCGCCACCACGGCGAACGGCAACATCAACGCGAAGATGCTGGACCCCACCGTCGCATCGTGCGAGTTGACGGCGATGAACGGGGGCATTACACTGGCGTTGAGTGAGGCATGCTCGGCGGAAGTCAACGCCGAGACCCGGCGGGGCGTTGTACGCTCCGAGATCCCCGTGGCGGAGAAACTGGTGGAGGAGAAGCGCCGTACGCTTCGGGGGCGCATTGGCAGCACGGGGAGCACCCGTCTGGACCTCAATTCGCTGAACGGCAACATCGTTATCACGAGGAGCGCGGTATGAGCAGCAAGGCAGCAGCCCTTAACCCGGCATTGGCCTCAGGCGCCCGAGGCCTGACCGATCTTGACGATCTGGAACTGGTCAATCGCAGCAAGTCCAACGACCCGGACGCCTTTTCTGAACTCGTTCGCCGGCACCAACACATTGTGTACAACGTGGCCTACCGCTACATGCGCGACAACGCGCTGGCGGAAGACATGGCGCAGGAGGCATTCCTGAAGGCGTATCGCCTGCTGAAGGGTTTCCGCGGCGACTGCAGCTTCTCGACCTGGATGTACCGGGTGACCTGCAGCGTGTGCCTGACGGAGCTGAGCCGGCGGAAACGTCGCGGTGAAGTGGAACTTGGACCGCAACATCTTAGTCAATTGGCTGAGGAACCTACGTACACGGGCGACATGCCGGAGATCATCCGCCGCTGTGTGGGCAAGCTTCCCGATCGGTATTCGAAGATTATCACCCTGTATTACCTCAAGGGGATATCTTACGACGAGATCGCGGAAGTGATGGATATCCCGATGGGAACCCTGAAGACGTGGATGTTCCGGGCACGCAAGCAGCTTCGGACCGTAGTGGAAAAGGAATTGCCGTCCGATGCCCGTGCCTGAGCCGATAGAAGACTTTGAATCGCTTGAGAACCTGGATGAACTGGATCTGATGATCGCGTCCGCATTACAGAGCGAACCCATGCGCCCGGCGCCTTTCACCTTGCACCGGCGTGTGCAGGAACGCATCCGTATCATCGCGCTGAAGGAACGCCAGCGCGTGCGCTTCCGCTATACCATGCTTTCGCTCGCAGTGGCCTTCTCGAGTGCAACGCTGATGGCGGCCGCCCTGGTCGTATTTACCAACTTTGAGCTGGTGCGCACGAACGGTTTGCCGGGTGGACTCGGGATCTATGATCTCTACGCGAGCAGCATGACCTTGTCCGCGTCGTCCTACGGCGGTGCGTATTCGCTGATGACGGCGGTGTTGCTTGCTGCCGTGACGATCCTGATTGGGTTGGCGCCGCTGCGGGCGCATCGGCGGCGGTCGCGGGGTTAGTTCCCGCACCGGCGCGAAGCGCGTTACGGCATCGTAACGCTTCGCCGCCTCATCTGTTTTACTTATTGTTCAGTGAAACCGGGGTCGCACCGCCAGATGCCCGTACAGCGCCGAGTCACATCCTCCCTATCGACCCTGCATATCGTCGCCATTCTGGGTGCGCTGGTGGTGGTGGGTATTGCCCTGGCCGTGGTGCTGGCGCCACGGAAGCCACCTCCCCCACCCGATTCCCGTATCAGCTACGAGGCGCGCCCCGATGAGGATGCGCAGACGAATGGGGACGACAGCGGCTGGGGCGAGTTTCGCCCGAAGGCGAATCCCCTGCGTGATCGCGGCCCACGTGACCGCGCCCGGGAGGACGGATCCGAAGCGACGCTTGCGGAGGCCCCCTATCGTCTCGAGGGCAGCGTGGTCGATGCGCGCACGTCGGCCGGCTTGTCCGGGGCGAAGATCACCGCGCAGCGTATCTGGAGCGACGCGGAGGCCGCCGACTGGAACCAGCGGCGGGAAGCGGCCGCGCGCACGGGTGCGGACCTGTCGGCGCTCAACGATGAGAAGAACCGGCTGCAGGCCATCGCCCGCGCGGAATCCGACGAGGCCGGCAACTACCAGCTTCCGATCGGACTCGCGGGCAACTACCGCGTCGACGCGCGGGTGCGGGGATACCTCACCAACATGCTCGATGCCCCCACGCTGAACGATGCGAACCCCGCAGGCACGCTGCGAATCGAGCTCTCCACCGGCGCCCAGGTGACCGGGCGTGTGACCGAGGAGGGTTCTTCCCGGGGCGCACCCGGGCTGCGGGTATACATTGAGGAGCACCCGGGCAACTACGGAATCACGGACGAGCAGGGCAACTATCTCGTCTCCGGATTGGGTACGGGCGATTTCGGGGTCGTGGTCAACCTCGCGGACAGCGAGTTCCGTATCGGCAGGCAGGTGCCGTACCAGCGGGTTAACATTACCCATGACGCACAAGAAGTGCAGGCGGACTTTTCGGTGCAGGCCGCGGGCGTGGTGTGGGGCTATGTGATGACCCCGAACAACGTGCCCGTGCCCGGGTCCGACGTGGTACTGGCTTCGTCGGGCAGTGTGCTGACCCAGGCGCTCACGGCGATGATCAAGCGCGCACCGCCGATTCGCGCGCGCGCGAACGAAGAGGGGTACTACGAGCTACTTGGCATTCCGCTGAACGAGGAATGGCGCGTCTACGCCACCTCCGACAACCACTCGCCGCAGCTTGGCGATCCCTTTCTGCTGACCTCCCAGACGCGTAGTGTCCGCATTGATGTCTTTCTCATGGGCGGCACGATGGTTACTGGCGAAGTCGTTGACTACCGTGGCCGTCCCGTGCCGGAGGCGCAAGTCATCTGCATCCCGTCCTATGGGCAACTGGTGCGCGCGGTCGATATGCCGCAGGCCTTCCGCGACACTGTTTCCGACGCCGACGGCTACTTCGAGATCCAGGAGCTTCCGGCGGGAAGCTACCAGGTCATCGGCCGAAAGAAGGGCTACAAGTTTCAGACGAGTGGCGTGGCGATCTACCCCGATGGCTACGACAACATCGGCGGTGTGCGGGTGGAGTTGCAGCCGATCGACGAAGGCGAGCACGCGATCTTCGGCGTAGTGACCGACACGAACGAGCAACCGATCGATTCGGTGAACGTTCAGCTGCGCGGGGTGGGCGGGGAAAGCCTCGAGACGCTGGAGCAGGAAACCAGCACGGATGCGAGTGGGCTGTTCCGCTTCGACAAGATCGAGGCGGGCATGTACAGCCTGCAGGTCGAGAAAGAAGGTTTCGGCCGCAAGAGCGTGCCGCGCGTGCTGGTGGATCAGGAGACCCGCGTCATTCTCGAAGCGACGGCAATCGTGGCGGGACGCGTACTGGTGCGCGAGACCGACCAGCCGACCGGCGGCAGCTTCACCATTAATGCCTCTCCCCTCTCCTCCTCCGGCGGGGTCGACCTGTTTCGCATGCGTGACGAGTATCAGGGCATCCCCTTCAACAATCCGGACGGCAGCTTTGAGTTGAGCCTCCTTTACATCGGAGAAAAATGGTGGTAGGTTGTTGGCGATGACCGGTAAGGTCACGATCCCCATAACCAGGATCAAGAGATTCCTTTTCATAATGAAAATTTTGATGTGTTATGGCGATCAAACAAATAATACGATACAAGAATACGGAAAAAATAACGGGA
>JAUIKJ010000083.1 GCA_030430835.1 Candidatus Hydrogenedentota bacterium | reverse complement strand
TTGCCCTCAATTTCAAAAGCGAGCCAATCGTAGCGCAGCAGCAGCGCCATCATCGCTGGATGGCATACATCGTAGGCAAACTTACGGTCGGCACTTCGCAAACGAAACCGGTTCGAGAACTCCAGTGAATCAAGCGTGATGTCCGCACCGGCAAAGATCTGGCTTATGAAGCCCTGCGCAACCTTGGGGACGACAAGCAGTTCCGGGAAGTCCCGCTCCAGAACACAGGTTATCACGTTAAACCCGGCAGACTTATCCTGCTTCGGCACGTGTAGATCAAAGGCGATGACGGGATAGCCACGGTAGTTGCCGGCCATCACATTGGATCCCCAGGCTGTGACTGCGCTAACCCGATCGATCATTCCGAAGTCCCGCGGTATCCGCGGGTCTCTACGGGAAGAGAAGCGCAGACCGAGATCCTTTGCAAGTAGACGCAAGGCCTGGGCACGTGGATTGATGCCCCGGAAACGCCGCACGAAAAAGATGAGTAAGACTATCAGGAGCACATAGGGAAGTGAATGCAGGATGAGCATCAAGACCAGGCCCAGAATATTGCCCATTCCCATCCTCCCATTGTTGCCTGCCGATACGGTATACTGCGGCCAGGGTCCGATTATTCAGATTCGGGCGAGAAAGGCAAGTGCATCGCTTTGAAGAACACGCAGGACATCGAGGTAACGCGCGCACTTTTGGAGAAGTACGACAAGCCCGGTCCGCGTTACACCAGCTATCCCACTGCGCCGGAGTGGCGCAAGGACTTCGCGGATGCGGATTACCGCGCGGCACTGGCGCGCGCGTCGCAGCAGGTGGACGAGCCGCTGTCGCTCTATTTTCACCTGCCTTTCTGTTGGGAGCGCTGCCTCTTCTGCGGCTGTAACGTGGTCATCTCCAAGCGTCAGGACGTCTCCGAGAAGTATCTCGACTACCTGTATCGCGAGATGGCGATGGCGGCGGAGGCTTTGGGCGAGCGGCGAACGATTAAGCAACTCCACTGGGGCGGGGGCACACCGACCTACCTGACCGTTGACCAGATCCGCGCGCTGCACGCCGAGACCCGGAAGCACTTCACCATCGCCGCGGACGCCGAGGTGGCGCTTGAGGTGGATCCGCGTGTGACCTCGCGCGAGCAGCTTGAAGTACTGCGCGAGATCGGTTTTAACCGCATCAGCATGGGCGTGCAGGATCTGGATCCCAAGGTTCAGGCCGCCATCACGCGCAACCAGTCCGAAGACGAAACGCGTGAACTCTTTCGCTGGTGCCGGGAGCTGGAATTCTCCGGGGTCAATATCGATCTCATCTACGGCCTGCCCGAGCAGACGCCGGAAACCTGGGAGCGCACCATCCGCGCAACCATCGATATACGCCCGGATCGCCTCGCCGTGTATAGCTACGCGCACCTGCCCAACATGATCAAGCACCAGCGTCGGCTCGAAGAATTGCCCCGCCCTGAGGGCGCAGCCAAGCTGGAACTCTTTGCACTGGCGCGTAAGCTCTTCTTGGAAGCAGGCTACCGCGCCATCGGTATGGACCACTTTGCCCTGCCCACGGACGAACTCAGCCGCGCGATGGACGAACGGCGCCTGCACCGCAACTTCATGGGCTACACCGTAGTACCCGCGGCGGACATGCTCGGGCTCGGTGCATCGGCCATTGGCGAAATTGGCGGGGCCTATTCGCAGAACGAGAAGCGGCCGGTGCTGTATTACAAGGCGCTGGACGCCGGACGCTTTCCCGCGCATGCCGGCACCGAGTTGAGCCCTGACGATCTCGTCCGGCGCTGGTTGATCCGGCAGCTGATGTGCAACTTCTACCTCGCGTTCTCGGATTTGCGCGCGCGCTTCGACGTGGACTATGACACGTACTTCGCGGCGGAGGAAGCGGATCTGGCGCCCTTGTATGCCGAAGGCTTTCTCGTCCGGGAAGGCGACGCGCTGCGAATACTCCCGCTGGGTCAGGCATTCATCCGGAATATCAGCATGATCTTCGATGCCTACTTGCGAAAGCCTGCCCATTTCAGGCAGTTTTCTCGCACGGTATAGCAACTAGATTGCAAGGGGGAGGGCAATCCCATGGCGGGCAATATTCCCAATCTTTGGCCGGACGATATTGCGACGGAATTCGTCATCACACCCAAGGCCATCCTGAACCGGCAGGCCCTGGTGATTACCGAAAAGACAAAGGATCGCGTGCGCGGTGAGGTGCATACGAAGATTCTTGGCCGAGACTTTACGCACACCCTCGTGTTGAACTCGCCGGCGCTGGATGACTACCGGCATTTCGTTTTGCGGGTGCGGCACAGCATCGACCAGTTCTATCCATTGAGCGCGTTTGTGACCGAGAGCGACGACACTGGCCGGCACTGTGAAGACGAAGCGGCCTTTGTCAGCCTGTTGCGGAAAGTGTTGTGTCACGAGCGCACCATGGAAGTGGTCAATTCCCTGGTGGCCCAAAGCGGATAGTGGAATGAAAGAAATCGAGACAAAGATCCTGGTGATTGGCGGTGGCGTCACGGGCCTGTGCGCGGCGCACTATCTGGCGAACTACTACCGGCCGCAGAACGTGGTGCTGCTGGAGGCCAGCAAGCAGGTTGGCGGCAAAATCGGCGCGAACCGGGAGCACGGTTTTGTCAGCGAGTGGGCCGCCAACGGGTTCCTCGACAAGGAGCCGAAGACGATCCAGTGGATCAAGGATTTGGGCCTCTACGACAAGCGCATCACGGCCAATGAAGCGGCCAAGCGCCGCTTCATCTACAAGGACGATCAACTGCTCGAAGTAAAGCCGCCGCCCGCGCTCTTCAAGAGCAAGCTGCTTTCGCTCGGTGGACGGGCCCGGCTCATGCAGGAACCGCTGATCCCCACCAAGAAAGACGATACTCCCGAGACCGTATACGACCTCGCGGTGCGCCGTGTGGGTCAGGAAGCCGCGGACATGCTCGCGGTGCCGATGGTGTCCGGGGTATTCGGCGCGGATGCCAAGACGCTCTCGGCGGCGCATGCCTTCCCGAAATTGGTCGCGATGGAGAAGGAGCACGGCAGCCTTTTCAAGGGCGTGCGCGCCATGCAGGCCGCGGGCGGCCTGGGCGGCACCCTGACCAGCTTCCCCGATGGTATCGGCACCCTGCTCTACAGCGCGGCCGCCAAGATCATGGACTGCATCCAGTTCGAGAAGCAGGTAATCGAGATTCGCCACCATCAGAACGAGCCCTTTCAGGTTTTTACCCAGGACGGCACGAAGTACATCGCCGAGGCGGTGGTGCTGGCGACGCCGGCGCACGCGGCCACGGAGATGTTCCAGAAACTCGAGCGCGGCATTTCCGCGGCGTTGGCCTCGATCAAGTACCACAGCATGGCCGTGGTCTGCGCCGGCTTCCGGCGCGACCGGGTCGGCCATGACCTCGACGGCTTCGGTTTCCTTGTGCCGCGCAACCAGGCCAAGCGCGGCCTGGGCGTGCTCTGGAGTTCGAGCATCTACGATGGCCGTGCGCCTGATGGCTATGTGCTGATGCGGGCCATGTACGGTGGTGCAACCGATCCCCAGGCCATCTCCTTGACCGACCAGCAGATCGTCGGCCAGTTCGTCAACGAGTTTCGCGAAGTCATGCAACTGCAGGCGATGCCCGAGTACGTCCGCATCTTCCGCCACCAGCGCGCGATACCGAGCTACGGCCTTGAACACGGGCGGCACCTTAAGGCGCTGGAATACGCGGAGACGACCTTCAAAGGTCTGGTCTTCGCGGGCAGTGCCTACCGTGGCGTTGGAATCAACGATTGCGTGGCCGATGCGCACCGCGCCTACCGCATGATCACCGAGCGGGTACCCCAGTAGAAACCCCGTTGCGTTGACCTGCCCCGGACCGTGGTGCGATGATGGGCGCGGTCAACGCAGGAGAATTACGCATGTCCATACCCTCGGCCGAACATCCGGTATTTTCCCAGGCGCAGGACGCCGGGATCACCCGGGAGCCGTTTCCGAAGTCCCGCAAGATCTACGTCGAAGGATCGAATCCCTCGATTCGGGTGCCGATGCGCGAGATCGCGCTGAGCCCGACGACCAGCGGCAAGAACAACCTTGAAGCGGAGGAGAACGCGCCGCTGACGGTTTACGACACCTCGGGACCCTACACCGATCCGGATGTGGGTATTGATGTGCGCAAGGGCATTCCCGCGCTGCGCGAAGGCTGGATTCAGGCGCGTGGCGACATTGAGGTTCTCGAGGGGATCTCCTCGGAGTATGCCCGCCGCCGTGCCGCGGATCCCGAACTTGCGCCGGTGCGCTTTGAGCCCACGCGCAAGCCGATTCGTGCCCAGGCCGGAGCGCGCGTTACCCAGATGCACTACGCGCGCCGCGGCGAGATCACGCCGGAGATGGAATACATCGCGATCCGCGAGAACCAGCGCTGCGGCGAGGCCATCGAGCTGCTCCGCCGCCAGCATCCCGGGATGGATTGGGGCGCGAAACTGCCCAAGGAAATCACGCCGGAATTCGTGCGCGACGAGGTTGCGCGCGGCCGCGCGATCATCCCCGCCAACATCAATCACCCCGAGATCGAGCCGATGATCATCGGCCGTAACTTCCTTGTAAAGATCAATGCAAATATCGGCAACTCTGCGGTGACCAGCTCGATCGAGGAAGAAGTGGAGAAGATGGTCTGGGCGATTCGCTGGGGCGCGGACACGGTGATGGACCTCAGCACCGGCAAGAACATTCACGAGACCCGCGAGTGGATCATCCGCAATTCGCCCGTGCCGATCGGTACGGTGCCGATCTATCAGGCACTGGAGAAGGTGGACGGTGTGCCCGAGGAACTGACCTGGGAACTCTTCCGCGACACGCTGATCGAGCAGGCGGAGCAGGGGGTGGACTACTTCACGATCCACGCCGGCGTATTGCTGCGTTACATCCCGCTGACCGCCAAGCGCATGACGGGTATCGTCAGCCGCGGCGGATCGATCATGGCCAAGTGGTGCCTCGCGCACCACCAGGAGAGCTTCCTGTACACGCGCTGGGACGAGATCTGCGAAATCATGGCGGCCTACGACGTGTCCTTCTCCATCGGCGACGGCCTGCGTCCCGGTTCGCTCTACGACGCGAACGACGAGGCGCAGTTTGCCGAGCTCAAGACGCAGGGCGAGCTGACGCGCCGCGCCTGGGAATTCGACGTGCAGGTGATGAACGAGGGTCCGGGTCATGTGCCGATGCACATGATCCAGGAGAACATGGAGAAGCAGCTGGAGTGGTGCGAGGAGGCGCCCTTCTACACCCTCGGCCCGCTGACGACGGATATCGCCCCCGGTTACGACCACATCACCTCCGGCATCGGTGCGGCGATGATCGGCTGGTACGGCACGGCCATGCTCTGCTACGTCACGCCGAAGGAACACCTTGGTCTGCCGAACAAGGACGACGTGCGGGAGGGCGTGATCACCTACAAGATCGCTGCACACGCCGCGGACCTCGCCAAGGGGCACCCCGGCGCGCAGATCCGCGACAATGCGCTGAGCAAGGCGCGCTTCGAATTCCGCTGGGAAGACCAGTTCAACCTCGCGCTCGATCCCGACCGCGCGCGTCAATTCCACGACGAGACGCTGCCCGCCGAGGGCGCGAAGCTGGCGCACTTCTGTTCGATGTGCGGGCCGAAGTTCTGCTCGATGGAAATTACGCAGCAGGTGCGCGACTACGCGAAGAAACTCGGCATCGAGGAGAGCGCCGCGCTGAATCAGGGCATGCAGCAAAAGGCCGCCGAGTTTAGCGAGAGTGGCGCCGAAATTTACCAGCGGCAATAGGGGAGAGGACGACCATGGATTGCACGGTTCAGGAACTTCACGCGAAGCAGCAGGGCGGGGACGAATTTCTGCTGCTCGACGTGCGCACGCATGAAGAACTCGGTATCGCGAAGATCGAAGGCTGCACACATGTGCCGCTCCACGAGATTGAGGCGCGGGTTTCCGAACTCGTCGTCTGGAAAGACAAAGAAGTAATTTGCATGTGTCACCACGGCGGCCGCTCCGCCATGGCGCAGAGTTTCCTCGCGGGCGAAGGCTTCACGAACGCCCGGAATCTTCTCGGCGGCATCAACGCGTGGGCCTGCGAGATCGACCAGGAGATGGACCAGTATTAGCAAACGGAGATCGTCACCAGTTTTCGTGGCGTCCCCTATTTTGACATTGAAACTTTCGCAAAAACAGGTGACCGTACCCGTTTTTCGCAATCGAAGCTGGAGCCCTTGACATGTTTACACGCAACTACCTGACCGCTGCCACCACGCTCGTGATCGCCGCCACCGCGGCCTTCGCGCATCCAGGCCACGACTTCCGTCCGCATCTGCATGCGCCGGCGCCGGGGCACGTGCTGATTGCGCTGGAAGCGGGCGGTGCTGCGGCGTCTTCGGGCGAAGCGAGCGAGAAGGTCAGTGGGCAGGGGGACTACCAGTTCCGTGTGCTGCATACCTCCAGCCACCTGCCGGCGGAGACGGCGCCGGTGCTGGTGAACGCGCATGGCGGCTTCGCGGTGGATCGCCGCGCGGGCAAGGGCGAGACCTACTTCGCACTGCCGGGCGCGGGCATCATCCAGATCAGCGCGGACTTCGCGACGACGGCGATGGTGCCGACGGATCCGGCGATGCGCGACAAGAACATGCACAATTGCACCATTTGGTACGGGGATGACGGGGAGCCCTTCCTGGTGTTCCCGGCGAACGGCGATGCGGCGGTCTTCACCACCACGCTCGACGGCAAGCTCGTCCACCGGCTCGACCCGCCGACGGAGTTCAACTTCGCGGCGAAGACGGTGAACACCTATTTCGAGAAGGGCGAGAAATTTGTTCCGACCGATGTCGAGCAACTCGACGGCCTGTATTACATCCCGACGGGCTACTCCTCGCTGGACTATGTGCTGACCGCGAAGATTGATTCCACGGAGCCCTTTTCGGCGTCATGGAATTCGGTGGCCTTTGGCGGCCGTGGCAGCAAGCCGGGCAAGTTTGGGACGGGACACGGCGTGACCGTGCCGCCGAGCAAGGACCGCATCGACATCGCCGACCGGCCGAATTCCGAGATCGATCGCTTCACGCCGATGGGGCAGTACCTCGAGACCGTAGAACTGCCCAAGGGATCCTTCCCCTGCGACATCGACTATGAAGGCGACTACGCCCTCGTCGGCTGCCTGCACGGTCCCGACCGTGAGAAGGGCGCGCCGATCTACCTGCTGAAGGACGACGAAGTCATCTCGACGATCATGCCCAAGGAAGATCTGGGACTGGAGCACTTCCAGCACATCCACAACGCCGTGCTCCGTGAGGTCGACGGTAAGCTCTACATCATCGCCCAGGCCTGGAACCCCGGCGATTTCGCGATTCTGGAGTTGGTGGGCGAGTAACTTCGTCCAACCTTCTGGGGCGCTTCTCGCTCGACATCTGCCATCGCCCGGCGCGTGTGTGAATGCATCGAGCCGCACGCAGACGTCATTCCCGCGCAGGCGGGAATCCACCAGCGCGGAGCACCGCTGCGGGGACTATTTCATCACGAAGATCGCGTGATGAAATCCAAGCGCTACACCCGCGTTCAACGCATTTGGGCGCTACCCAATTCGATGGCCGCGCTGGTGGATACCCGCTTTCGCGGGTATGACACGGTGGCTGGCGTGATGGAGTATGTGTGGATTTCGCATCCGGCCACCGGTTCTTTGCCCGGACAGCCGGAAATGCGGTATCCTATGGAGTCAACACGCCGCCAGAACCCAAGCACTTACAACGGTTTAGCCATGCATATCGGTGACATCAACATCCAGAATCCCCTTTGCCTCGCGCCGATGGAGGACGTGTCCGACGTGCCTTTCCGTCTCTTGTGCAAGGAACAGGGGGCCGACCTGGTGTACACCGAGTTCACCAACTGCGAGGCACTGGTGCGCAAGGTGAAGGGCGCCTTCAAGAAGATTGAGCTCGACGCGCGCGAACGCCCGGTCGCCATCCAGATCTACGGCAGCGCCGAGGACTCGATGGAAGAGGCGTCGCGCATCGTGACCGATCAGGGCGCGGACTTCGTCGACATCAACTGCGGTTGCTGGGTGAAGAAGATCGCCGGGCGCGGCGATGGCGCCGGACTCCTGCGCGATTTGAATAAGTTCCGCGCGGTGGTCGAATCGGTCCAGCGCGGCACGCACCTGCCGGTCACGGTGAAGACGCGCCTCGGCTGGGACCCGGACAATATCGTGATCCTGGAAGTGGCCAAGTTCCTGCACGAGATGGGCATTGCCGCCTTGACGGTACACTGCCGTACGCGCAAACAGGGCTACACCGGCGACGCCGACTGGTCCTGGCTGCCGCGCATCAAGGAGGCCTCGCCGATCCCGCTCATCGCGAACGGTGACATCGAGACCCCGGCGCACGCGAAGGAATGCCTCGACCTCGGCTGCGACGGCGTGATGATCGGCCGCGGCGCGATCCACAGCCCGTGGATCTTCAGCCACATCAAGCACTACCTCGCCACCGGCGAGCTGCTGCCGGACCTGAGCCTCGCCGAGCGCATCGAGATGTGCATCCGCCACCTGAGCGACTCCGCGACCTACCGCGGCGAGCGACGCGGCTGCATGACCTTCCGCCGCCACTACGCCGGCTACCTCAAAGGCGTCCGCAACATCGCCAACCTCCGCCGCGACCTCATGGAATTCGACGAAGTCGCGCCGATCCGCGAGCGCTTATACCGGTTCCTGGAAGAGTACAAGGCCGAAGAAGACGCCGCCGAAGCCGCGGCGTAAGCTGCTTGAGATTGTCCTCGTTACCAAGCTCCCGCTTGGTAACGGCGCTTGCTCGCGAAGCTCAGCTTCGCATCTAGGCGGACGCGAAGCCGAGCTTCGCAACGCAATTGCGTTCCCAAGCGGGAGCTTGGGAACGAGGTAAATGGGAGAACATATGTGAAGCGCTCGGGATGCGATGTCATTTCGACCGAAGGGAGAAATCTAAGACCTCTCCCTTCGGTCGAGGTGACAAACGATAAATCACACTGTTTACAACATGTCTTTGATTGATCGGCGTTCAATTAATCCCACATGGATGCAGCAACTCATCGCCGATATGCGCGCATTGCGCGCCGTATCCGATGGAAACGCTTTGCGTTCCGTTGGTCGCTCCCTGTACTGCTCGCCTGGCCGCTTACCTATCTCATGATTTCCAGCATCATTGATCGGATTCTTTTCCCTGCGACGCGCGACGTGTACGCGACACCCGCGGCGATGAACTGGGACTACGAGGATCTCGTGGTCGATGTGGACGGTGAGGGGACGCATGGCTGGTGGATTCCGCTAGCGGACGCACGCGCGACGGTGCTCTTCTCGCATGGCAATGCGGGGAACATTGCGGACCGGCTCCAGTCCATCGGGCTGTTGCGGGAGATGGGCTTCTCGGTGCTGGCCTATGATTACGGCGGCTATGGGAAGAGCAGCGGCAAGGCGGGGGAGACGCGTTTCTATGCGGATATCCGCGCGATGTGGGCGTGGCTGACGGAGACGAATGGCGTGCCGCCGGAGGAGATTATTCTCTTTGGCCGTTCGCTTGGCGCGGCGGTGACGGCAGACCTCGCCGTGGACGTGCAGCCTGCCGCAGTGATTATCGAGAGCACCTTCCTCTCCATGCCCAAGGTCGCGCGGGTACACACCATATTCC
>JAUIKJ010000082.1 GCA_030430835.1 Candidatus Hydrogenedentota bacterium | reverse complement strand
GTCGTGGTGGCTTTCACGGGCAATTCGATTCATCCGGCTCATGGTGGTGATATTCCCAAGACCGACCTCGTCGAGAATATCAAGAAGATGAAGCCGGATCTGCTCTTCTTCTCCGGGGATCAGGTGTACAACCATAAGCAACACTACGCGCACTGGCTCAAGTTCGGCCGCGATTTCGGCGAGGTGATCCGCGACTACCCGACCATCACGATTCCGGACGATCACGACGTGGGCCAGCCGAATCTGTGGGGCGAAGCGGGCGGGGTGTCCAAGGCGGACGGCGCATCCGATGGCGGCTATGCAATGCCCGCGGAATACGTGAAGGAAGTGGAACGCGCGCAGACGAGCCACCTGCCCGACCCTTACGACCCGACGCCCGTGGGCCAGGGGATCGGCGCCTACTATACGGACCTGACTTGGGGCGGTATCAGCTTCGCGATTATTGAAGATCGAAAGTGGAAGACCGGCCCGCTGGGTGTTATCCCCGAGATGGGACCCCGCCCGGATCACATCACCGATGCGGATTATGATCCGGCGGCCCTGGACGTGCCCGAGGCGGTGCTATTGGGCGAACGGCAGTTGGACTTTCTGCGGGACTGGGCGACCGACTGGACGAATGCGGAGATGAAGGCGGTGTTGTCACAGACCATCTTCGCCGGGGGGGCGCACCTGCATGGGAAGGCGGACAACCGCCTGTATGCGGACCTCGATTCCAACGGTTGGCCGCAATCGGGGCGGAACCGCGCGCTGGCGGAGATTCGGAAAGCCTTCGCGATCATGATCGCGGGCGACCAGCATCTCGGCAGCATCATCCACCACGGTATCGACGACTGGAACGACGCGGGCTATTCCTTCTGCGTGCCTTCGATTGCAAACCTGTACCTGCGCTGGTGGGCGCCGCTGGAACCGGGGAAAAACCGTGTGCACGACGCGCCCGAATACACGGGTGAGTTCGTGGATGGCTTCAACAACAAGGTGACGGTTTATGCCGTGGCGAATCCGGGTATGGAACCCGCGGACGGCAGCAAGCTCACGACGCGGGCGGCGGGCTACGGCGTGGTACGCTTCGACAAACGGAATCGCTACATTCACCTGCAGTGCTGGCCGCGGCATACGGACGTGACCGGTCTTGAGACGCAGCAGTACCCGGGCTGGCCCTTTATCGTGCAGCAGGAGAACAACTACGGGCGCGAAGCACATGGCTACCTGCCGATGGTGACTTCGCGGGGGATGGAGAACCCGGTGGTGCAGGTAATCGATGAGGAGACGGATGAGATTATCTACACGATCCGCGCGAAGGGCAGGGCCTTCCGTCCCAAGGTGTTTCGCGAGAGCACCTACACCGTGCGCGTGGGCGAGGGGGATCAGGTCAAGATTTTCGAGGGTCTGACTCCGACACCGGATCAGGATGAACGACATGTGACCGCGAACTTCGCGTTCTAGCGTTCGCCGAAGAGCTCTTCTTAACCTTGTGTCGTAACGAACACGCGCGCGCCCACGTCATTCCCGCGAAGGCGGGAATCCAGAGATCGGAACGCACGACTGATTGCATGGGATCGGCGCCGTCGTGCGCCGCGCACGACGGTGGCATGGGTAACGTAGACATATCGGCGCGCGCGCTGGATTCCCGCCTGCGCGGGAATGACGGTTGTCCGAGCCTTCGTGTCGTAGCGGGAGTCTTGCGTACCGGAGTCCGCGGAAAGAAACAAGGAGGGGCCCGGCATGTCGCCGGGCCCCATTGCTTGGCTTCAAAGGTGTACTACCGGGCCGCTGCGACGAAGACTTTCTCGTTGAGACGCTTGGCAATTGCCTCGGCGATTTCCTCCGACGTGGCAAAGTCGCCCTTTTCGTAGCGCTTGGCCAGTGAAAAGATGTCGCGCCAGAGCGGGGCGCCGCCGCCATCATCGATGCGGAAATCCTGCTCTTTGGCGAAGGTCTCGTCCCAGGCTTCACGGACCTGCTTCCAGAAGCCGGCGGTCTTTTCCCAGTAATCCTGCGCGGCGGAAAAGTCATAGTCACTCACGCGGGTGTAGTGGTTGATGCCGGTCTCACGGGCGAGCACGCGGGGCGCACCGTCGCGCACGGCGATCTTTTCGTTGTCCTGCTGGTGGACCCAGCCTTCGGGCGTGAGCACGTGGCGGTTCGTGCCGCCGAGCGCGTCGTACTCATCGCTGCGATCTTCCTCGCGGCGGGGCAGCGGGCGCCAGGTATCGTGCGACTGCCAGTACGACTGCGTGCTGTCGTGCACCCAGGTGCCATAGCCTTCATAGCGCGGACTGTCGTCCACCTGGAACACACTCTGGCTCCAGGTGCCCCGGCGATCCTTGCGGCTCAGTTCGACCGGCTGCCACGCGTCCTTGCCCTGGTAGCTATAGATGAGATCATCTTCGAACTGCCAGTCTTGACGCCAGTGCTTCACGACGTGCGGATCTTTGTCCTCTCGCTGTACCACCAGGATGTGCTGAAGGCTAATGAAATCGCCGCGGTCCTCGAGGACTTGCACCGTCTCCATCGCCTCGCTTTCATAATGGTCGCTGACCGGGAAGGACGCGTCGAAGGTCATGGTCTGATCAAACTCGAAGTGGACCTTGAAGTCGCCCGCCATGGCGAGAATGGCCGCGCGGTCCTTCTCGAACTTCTCCTCGTCGGCTCGGGCCTGCAGTGTCGGCACAGCGAGCATCGCGAGCGCCAACGCGGGAGGGAGTAGGTACTGCTTCAACATGGGGGGATCCTTTCGTTTTTGCTGCGGCAATCAGCTGCCGTGCGTGGAGATTTCACCGAAGACCAACGCGATGCCGGGAAGCACCGGGGACTCGGAACCGAAGCGAAGAAATTCGACATGACCATCCAGGTAGAGCACGTTGGCGCCGCCGGGGATGTGGTTAAACTCAGCGGGGTAGGAACTGAGGCGGTCGGTCATGATCCAGACATCGCTCTGTGCCTTGGCCGCGGCCGCGGGATTGTTGATGTCGGTAATCAGGAAACGCTCGATGCCCTCGCGGAGGCGATAGAGCGTGTCCCCACCGGCATTGCCGAGGCCCGTTCCGGACGATGAGAGGTCGAGGTCGTGGTCGACCGTGCCCCCAAAGAAATCCCCGATAACACTGACCAGTCCGTAGATAAGCTGGGCCGGTCCCTGCTCTGTCGAACCCGATGCGAGTTCATCGATCGGTCCTTGCGGGTCGCTCTCGGTTGTCTGATCGAAGACATAGCCGGTATACCAATAGGATTCGTCCATCAATGCCATGCCTCGCGTGTCCGAGAACTGGGTGAAGGAGGGGCCGGGGATGGCCTCGTGGCAGACCTGATGGGCTTCGAAGGCGCCGGTCTGGGGATTCTTCATGGATTCCGGAAAGATCGTGGCCGAACTGGGGCATGCGGCCACGGCAGGATCCGTAAGGTAGTCGGGATAGACTTGACTCATTTGTGTATGCAACCAATGGGTCGGGGCGCCAACGAAGGGGATCCCTGGCGAGACCACCGCGCCCGTGTCGCAATCCACGATGGGTTCCCAGGCGGTCTGCATACGCGGAAAGCGCTCACCGCGCGATTCCGACGCGTACATCTTGAGGACGAGTCCCCATTGCTTAAGATTGTTCTGGCAACTGGCGCGGCGTGCCGCCTCGCGTGCGCGCGCCAGGGCCGGCAAGAGGATGGCAGCCAGAATGCCGATGATCGCAATGACGACCAGCAATTCAATGAGTGTGAAACCACGACGTCTCATGTGGGAAATCTCCGAATGCATGGGTGGAAGGTTGGTCAAGCAAGAGTTAAGGGATCTTAACAAAAGAACAAAAGTCAAATCAAGGGATTTAAAAGTTGTTCTTAGGAAAGGGTGTGTCTGCTGTTGTGTATGCTTGCTGTGCGTGCGTCTGGATGGGTAACCGACGGGTTCACAGAGGCTTAGAAAAGCGTGCGCGATCCAGACCGTGCCTGCTATCGTGGCGGGACGGGGACAGCCCACGAAGCCCGGGCGTCCAAGGGAGGGACGAAATGAGAAGAATTGTCGTCGTGGCCCTATTGGTGATTGGTACGGGTGCCCGTGCGGCGCCGCCGCCCAACGTGGTTATGCTTATTAGCGACGATCAGGCGTGGACCGATTACAGCTTCATGGATCACGAGGCGATTCAGACGCCGAACATTGATCGGCTCGCCGAAGAAGGTGCGCTTTTCACGCGCGGCTATGTGCCAGGCAGCCTGTGCCGCTGCAGTCTGGCCACGCTCGTGACCGGGCTGTATCCGCATCAGCACGCGATCACCTCGAACGATCCGCCGGAGGGCGTGGACCGGCACCTGATGCTCCAGCACATCGAAGCGGCGACAACCTTGCCGACGCTGCTGGCGGAGAAGAACTATCTCAGCATGCAGACCGGCAAGTGGTGGGAGGGGAATTACCGGCTGGGCGGATTCACCAGCGGCATGACCCACGGCGACACGGCGCGCGGCGGCCGGCATGGGGATGAGGGGCTCAAGATCGGCCGGGAAGGACTCCAGCCGATCGTGGACTTCTTCGACGAAGCGGGGGACCGGCCCTTCTTTCTGTGGTACGCACCCTTCCTGCCGCACACGCCGCACAATCCGCCGGAGCGCTTCCTGGCGAAGTACCGCAAGGAAGGCCGCTCGGAACATGTCGCGAAGTACTGGGCGATGTGCGAATGGTTCGATGAGACTGTGGGTGAGGTGATGGAACTGCTCGAGGCCCGTGGCCTTCGGGAGAACACGCTGGTGGTCTATGTGACAGACAACGGCTGGATACAGATGGAGGATAGCCCGCGTTTTGCGCCGCGGAGCAAGCGATCGCCTTACGACGGCGGGTTGCGGACGCCGGTAATCCTGAATTGGCCGGGCACGATAGCGCCGATGCGCGATGATGAGACGCTGGTGATGAGTCTGGACCTAATTCCGACGATCCTCGGGGTGGCAGGCGTGGAGCCGGACCACGAACTTCCCGGCATCGATCTCTTGCCGGTGTGTGCAGGGAAGCCCGTGAAGCGCGATCGCATCTTCGGCGAGATCTTCGCGCACGACGCGGTGGACATCACGAAGCCGGAGACGAGCCTCGAATACCGCTGGTGCATTGATGGCGACTGGAAACTGATTTTGCCGCACAAGAAAGACGAGGCACCGGCGTTGTACCACATCGTGAACGATCCCTTCGAAACAAAGGACCTCGCGGCTGCCGAGCCGAAGCGGGTGAAGAAGATGGCGGCGTGGATTCAGGACTGGTGGCCGGTGGCCGAAGAGTGACGCACTGAAGATGGAATTTCGTTTTTCTCCCTACGGCGTGGCTTCGACGATACCCGCGCCGGTGAACGCGATGACGGCGGCCTTCGCGACCGAGTTTCGGGATGGCGTCGACATTAATCTGGGCGTGGGCTATGTGAACGAAGCCACGATTCCGCGTACCGCGATTGCGGAAGCGCTGGATGCGGTGATTGCGGATCCCACGACGCACCGCCAACCCTTCAACTATGGCGGGCCGGGGGGCGCGGAGAACCTGCATGCCGCATTGCGCCGCTTCTACGCGCGGCGCGCGATCGGCGGGTTGGATGCGGCGGCGATCGATGAACTTGCCATCGCGGCCGGGGCCGCGGGGTCAACGAGTTTGCTGGACGCGGTGGGTGATCTGTTGGGCCCGGGCATCGTGGTGACCTCGGACCCGCTGTATTACATCTATTGCGACAGCCTGGAGCGGAAGGGCTTCGAGATTCTTGCGGTGCCGGAAGATGCAGCGGGGGTGCGGACCGATGTGCTCGAAGCGAAGCTGCTGGAACTGGGCGACCGCGCGATGGAGATTGCCTTCTTCTACTTCGTTACCGTGAATAACCCGACCTGTTCCGTGCTGTCGAATGCGCGCCGGCGCCGCATCGTGGAACTTGCCGAGCGCTTTTCGCTGGAACAGGACCGCAAGATTCCCGTTTTCTTCGATACGGCCTACGAGTTGCTGACGCATGACCCGACGATGCCCGCCTTCGAGTCGGGACTCCGTCACGATAACCTCGGCATCGTGTATGAATTCGGCACGCTCTCGAAAGTCTTCGCGCCGGCCCTGCGCGTGGGGCACATGATCGGGCGTCCCGGCCCCTTCTTTGATGCCGTGGTGCAGCGCACGAGCGACATCGGTCTGTGTGGCCCGATTATTACGCAGGAGATCGCGGCGTGGCTGCTGGATCACCGGATTGACGGTCAGCTCGCGCGGGTGAAT
Organism: Candidatus Hydrogenedentota bacterium; assembly: GCA_030430835.1. Taxonomy (GTDB): domain Bacteria; phylum Hydrogenedentota; class Hydrogenedentia; order Hydrogenedentales; family JAEUWI01; genus JAUIKJ01. The sequence goes on along the minus strand of JAUIKJ010000082.1, from coordinate 3,459 downwards.
GCGGGCTATCGCGAGAAGTCGGAGCGGGTCCGTGCCGCGATCGAGCGTTGCCTCGGCGAATACCTTGAAGATTTACGCGGTGGAGAAGCGGGCTTCTATTATTACCTCACGCTACGCGATGTGGAGACCCACACGAAGTCGCGCTTCTTTGCGTTCTTGAGCCGGACTGCGGCGGGTGCGCCGGACGGACCGCGGGTGATTTACATACCCGGGGAATACTGCGTGCACCGTGCGGGCGATCTGATCGAAACTGGAAGACGGCAGTTGCGGATTTCCTACGGCTTCGAGGAAGTGGAGCGCATCGAGGCCGCGCTTGAAATCATGGCGGATGCGATCGCGTACACGTTGCGGTAACACCCACGAGACAACTGGTAATGCGTCATTCCCGCGAAGGCGGGAATCCAGTGCGCGACGCGCCCTCAGGCGCAATCGAATTCAAGTTTCCTGTCCGAACTTGCCGCGGAATCTCGATGCCGAGATTTCGTTGTACGATCTCTGGATTCCCGCCTTCGCGGGAATGACGTCTTTCCAGAAGGTCGGATGCCAAACTGTCAATCTGGTCGAATCCAATTGTCCCGTCTGCGACATACCACCTTACTTCGTGTAGAACTTGTGCACCGTGGTTTGCGTATAGGTCTCGCCCGGATGCAGCAGCGAGGTGGGGAAGTTGGGTCGGTTCGGTGTGTCGGGGAAGCGCTGGGCCTCGAGGCAGAAGCCGAAGTTCTTGTTGTACACCTTGCCCGCCTTGCCCGTGAGCGTGCCGTCGAGGAAATTGCCGGTGTAGAACTGGAGGCCCGGCTCGTCCGTCCAGACCTCCATCACACGGCCGGTGGTGGGCTCATAGACCTTCGCGGCCAGCGCCACGGCGTCGTCCTTACTGTTCAGCACATAGTTCAGGTCGTAGCCGCCTTCGACCTGTCCGATGCGTTCGCCCATCGTGTGTGGGGCAGTGAAGTCGAAGGGCGTGTTGGCCACCGGTGCGATCTCGCCGGTGGGGATGTAGGTGGCATCCGTCGGCGTGTAGTGATCCGCTTCGACGGTGAGCACATGGCTGAGAATATCGCCGTTGCCCTGGCCTGCGAGGTTAAAGTAGCTGTGGTGCGTGAGGTTGACGTGCGTCGCCTTGTCGGTTGTCGCTTTGTAGCCGACCTTCAGTTCGTTGTCATTCGTTAGGGTGTAGGTCACCTGGCTCGTGACCGTGCCGGGATAGCCTTCTTCACCGTCGGGGCTGGTGTAAGAAAACGTCACTGCGGCGCCGTTTTCGACCTCTGCGATCTCGGCGGCCCAGACCCGCTTGTCGAAGCCGACGTTGCCACCGTGCAGGTGGTTCGGCGCGTTGTTCGTGGCGAGAGTGTACTCCGTGCCTTCGATGCTGAACTTGCCGAGGGCGATGCGGTTCGCATAGCGGCCGACGGTCGCGCCGAAGTAGGGGTGCCCGGCGAGATAGTCTTCCAGAGAATCGAAACCGAGTACCACGTCCGCAAGCGTGCCATCGCGGTCCGGCACTTCCATTGAGACGAGCAGCGCGCCATAGGTCATGATGCGCGCGCGCAGGCCATTGCTGTTGGTCAGGGTGTAGAGATCGACGGCCTGACCCTCGGGCGTCTGTCCGAAGGCCTCCACGGCCGCCGATGGCGCGACCGTATCCTCCGCCTCGACGGTTGCACAGCCCAACAGCAGCGACGCGCAGGCCGCGACCACCATCACACCTTGCTTGAACATGGCACGCTCTCCCCGTACAGAGTTGGTTTCTGGGCGGGCAGCATACCATTTTTAGCGCTATTCGCCAATCCGGCACCGGACGCGTTGACAGCCTTTCCGGCCCGGCTTATACTGATGGTTGTTGCTGGTTCGTTCGGTGCATCGCCATGCATCGGGCGCGAAGAGGGAATCCGGTGAAAGTCCGGAGCTGCCCCGCAGCGGTAAGCAGGAACGAAAGACTCAACGTGCGCACTGGTCCCCTGGGTTGGGACTGGGAAGCGGAGTCCGGTAGGAACGCGGCGCGATGCCGCCCGCCTGCAAGTCCGAAGACCTGCCAGTAGCGTGGCGCCAGAATACGGCGCGGTTCCGGGCTTTCGCGGGAAGAGCCGGTGGACGTTTCGCGTCTTGCGCGCGACGCCCCGGCGAAGGATTCCCCTGCCCTCGCTGCGCCGTCCACCATCGAGGGGATGGTCATGCGGCAGCGGTTCTTACTCATTTGTCTTGCGGGTCTGCTCTCACCCATCGCACACGCGGAAGATCCCTGGGCGGATGCGGTTGTCGATCATGTGTCCATCGATCCGGTTGTGGGCTTTGAGGACCTATCGCGCACGATCGGGAAGCCGTTGGGGGGCGGCCCTTCCGTACCGGGCAACGCGGGCTCGGCCTCGCTGGGCACGACGGGCAGCTACGTCACCCTGCGCTTCGACACACCGGTCACCGACGATCCGCTCAACCCGATGGGGCTGGATTGCATCGTCTTCAGCAATTCCTTCTGGGCGGGCGGCAATCCGGGGGTGAAGTGGTCCGAGCCGGGGCTGATCGAGATCAGCGAGGATGTGAACAACAACGGCCTCGCCGACGATCCATGGTACGTCATTCCAGGCAGCCGCAGCTTCGCGCAGTCGGTGGTGCCCGGCGGCATCAGCAATCCGTCGCCGCCCCTGGCGGGGACCATCCAGAATCCGAACGCGATCGACGGCGATACCGGGAACGACGACGCCGAGTTCGACTGGGGCTACGCCGAATTGACGCCGACGCAGAAGGAATACCTGGACAACTACCTGCGGCCGGACGATCCTTTCACCGTGGGGTTGAGCGCGGGTAGCGGTGGGGGCGACGCCTTTGATATTGCCTGGGCGGTGGATGGCAGTGGCGCGCCCGCAGGCATCACGCAGTTTCACTTCCTGCGCGTGTGGTCCTTCATCACGGGGACGGCGGGTATTCTCGGGAACATCTCTCCCGAGATCGATGCGGCGGCGGATGTCGCGCCGGATGTGGATGGGGATGGGGACGGGATACTGGACGCGTACGAAACGCGGGTGTCGGGGACGGATCCCGCGCGCGCGGAGAGTACCGTGCTGGCACTGGAGATTCCGGCGGAGGAGGGTGGCAGTCCGGCGGGCGCGGTCCTCGGCGAGGCCGAGGACGCGGGGGGTAACGGCATTCGGCTCTACTCCGATGGCTTGCGATCCGGCGATCGTAACTACAATGTCTATGTTGACCTCGGCAGTACGGTCGATCCCGGCGGGGGTATCGATGGGTTGATGAAGAGCGCGGCGATCGGCTTCTTCGATGCCTCCGAGAACGACTTCGCAGCGGCACAGATCCAGGATGCGCAAATTACGATGGCCTACACCGCGCCGGAGATCACCGTGGAAAGCGGCGTGGACTCCAACGGGATGTCCTCGGAGACGATCCTGCTGGCGGGGCGCTGGTCGCATGCCGGCAGCCAGGTGGAACAGAAATGGGTGGCCCGGG
>JAUIKJ010000081.1 GCA_030430835.1 Candidatus Hydrogenedentota bacterium | reverse complement strand
CGCACCGCTACTGGGTCTGCGCGCGAATTGCATGTTAAGACGGTTTCGATGGATGGGGTGGGGCAAGCCCCATTTGCGATTGCCTTCTCGCGTCCGGGTTCGGATACCTTTTCTTCGTGGGCGCACTTCACCTCCGGGTAGCAAACAACACCATCAGCACCGCCGTCATGGCGTAGCGATTCGCCGTATCCTGGGGAGTGGGGCATGAACCGGGATACGGCGACTCATTTTATGTGGGCTTGCGAACGCGGCACGAATTGCGCATTATGCCGCAATGCAATCCAGCAACGCCGCAGGCAATTCCCGAGTCGCCGCGCCCCCGAAGGGCCTCGCCTTACTCATGGTCCTCGGCCCCGGCCTGATGTGGTGCGGGGAGTACATCGGCTCGGGCGAGGTGATCCTCTCCACCCGTGCCGGCGCCATTTTCGGCGTCGCCGTGCTGTGGGTTCCGGTGGCCGCCATCTTCGCGAAGTTTTGGATTGGCTTGGCGGGTGCGCACTATACAGTGGCCACGGGCGAAGGCATGATCGACATGCTCGGCCGGATGCCCGGCCCGAAGCACTGGGTACTCTGGCCGGTGTTCGTGGGCCAGATCTGTTCGGCCATGATATCGACTGCGGCGCTGGCGAGTGCCGCCGGGGCCTTTGTGGGCTACTTCCTGCCGCAGGTACCGCAGCAGCTTTTCGCATGGATCTCGGTGTTTCTCGTGATCGCGCTGGTCTGGAGCGGCCTCTTCGAAGCGCTCAAGCGCGTGATGGCCGTGCTGGTCGGTTTCATCATTCTCGGCACCTTGGCCGTGGCCCTGTCGACCTGGCCGGGCGCCGGTGCGATCTTCCGCGGGCTCGTGGGTTTTGCATTGCCGGAGGCGCCGGCGTGGTTCGGACCCGAGGCGGGTGCGCAGTCGCCATGGCGGGAAATTCTTCCGTTGCTCGGTTGGGCGGCGGGCGGATTTGCGAGCCAGGTGTGGTACACCTATTGGGTGTTGGGTGCAGGCTATGGCATGGCCAAGGATCGCGGCTATGGGAATCCGCTGGACGCGGCGCAGTTGAAGGCGGTCACCGCTGACGACGCGAAACAGATACAGGGATGGCGACGGGTGGTGACGCTCGACGCAACCACGGCGGTGGTTCTGGGTATCGTGGTGACGGCGGCCTTCATGATCGCGGGTGCCGGGGTGCTGGGTCCGAAGGCGATCGCGCCGGACGGTCCGGAGGTGGCGCTTGAGCTCTCCCATATATTCAGCGAACAATGGGGTGCCTGGGGCGCGCATCTGTTTGTGCTGGCGGGCTTGGCGGCCATGATCAGTACGATGATAGGCCAGTTTGCCGGTTGGCCGCGCCTGTTGGCCGATTGCGCACGCATCCTGTTTCCGCCCGTGGCGGAGATCCCCTGGAAGACACAGTTCAGGACCGTATTGTTGATCATTGCGGCATCGAACATGTTGATCGTGTACACCTTTGGCGTGAAGCCGGTGTTCCTTGTGCAGACCGGCGCGATCATTGATGGACTACTCCTTACACCGCTGCAGGCCATCGCGGTGGGTTGGGTGTTGTACCGGGTTATGCCCGCGTTCTTTTCCGCCGAGGCACGGCCCTACCTCAAGCCACCCCCGATCATCGCCGCAGGCCTTGGGCTTGCGTTTGTGCTCTTCGGCTTCGTGTGCGTCTTCCGTCTTGGTGAACTCGTCGGCGGGTAAGACTCGATCGTCCCTTCGGGGCTCGAGCTTGCGTGGCGCCTAAACCCAGAGTTGCGCCTTTGCCGACGGCCTTACGCTCTGAGAGGGTGCTCTCCACAGGGCGGGCGGGCGCTTCCCTGCTAGGTTTCGTCCACGGTAGCCTTGGTGGCGCCGGTGGAGATGCCGCCGTCGACGAGGAGGGTCTGGCCGGTGATGTAGGCGCTGGCGTCGGAAGCGAGAAAGACGATGGCCCCGTCGAGGTCCTGGGGTTGTCCGGGCCGCTTGAGCGGGATGCGATCACAGAGGTATTCGACCCAGGCAGGATTCTCGTAGAGCACCTGATTCTGCGCTGTCTTGAACCAGCCGGGCGCGAGGCAATTGACCGTGATACCGTGGGGACCCCAATCGTCGGCGAGGCTCATGGTGAGTTGGCGTGTGCCGCCGCGACTGGCGCAGTAAGGGCCCAGCCCGGCGTAGCCGAAGACGGAGGTTACGGACCCGATGTTGATGATGCGGCCATGGCCGCAGGGGATCATCGTCTTGGCCACGGCCTGCGCCACGAAGAAGGTACCACGCAGGTTCGTGTCCATCACGAGGTTCCAGTCGTCCCAGGTGATCTCAGTGGCCGGCTTGCGCACGTTGCAGCCGGCGTTGTTCACGAGGATATCGACGCTGCCGAAGTGCTCGTGGCCTGAGGCAACCGCACGCTGGATGCTGTCGTGATCGCGCACGTCGAGCGCGACGGCGAAGGCGCGGCGACCGAGCGCTTCGATTTCCTTTTGGAATTCCGCGAGGGTGCTCGTGTCGCGGCTGGTGATGATGAGGTCCGCACCGGCACGGGCGAGCGCGCGGCCCATGTACTGGCCCAGGCCGCGGCTGGTACCGGTGACGAGGGCGACCTTGCCGGAGAGATCGAATTGGGAATCAGGCATCGTCGGCGTTTCCATTCTCTTCGGGGGTGAGGATGACCTTCATCAGGCCGGGTTCCTTGTCGTGGAGCCGCTTGAACCACGCGGCCCCTTCAGATAACGGTGCGACCGCCGTGATCAGGGGCGTGAGGTCGATCTGGCCGCTGGCGATCATTTCGAGACACGCGGGATACTCGCCGCTGGACGCGCAGGAACCGTAGAGTGCAATCTCGCGGGTGACGGCGGCCTGCAAGGGGAAATCTATCTTTGGCTGCAGGTTGCCGACCAGGGTGATGGAGCCGCCCTTGCGCACGGTTTCGAAGGCGGTGGCGACCGTCTCGCCGATACCGACCGCTTCGAAGGCGTGGTCGACGCCACCGTCGGTCATCATCAATATTTTCTCCACGAGCGCGGGGTCCTCTGCCGAAAGGCCGTGGTCGGCGCCGAAGTCCTCCGCCATTGCCAACTTCGCCTCGTCCAGATCAACGGCAAAGATGGTGCCGTAGCCCGCGAGACGCAGGGTCTGAATCAGGAGCAGCCCGATCATGCCAGCACCGAAAACGATCGCGGAGTCACCGATCCGCATGGGCGTGCGGTTCGCGGCGTGGAAGGCGATGGAGACCGGCTCGACCATGGCGGCCTGGGCGAAGTCGAGTCCATCCGGAAGGCGGTAAAGAATGCGGGCAGGCACGGACACGAACTCTGCGAAAGCGCCGTCGCGGTGGTACTCCGCGCAAGACACGCCAAGAACGCGGCGCTGATCGCAGAGGTTGATGCGGCCGGCACGACAATAGGCACAGATACCACAATAGACCGTGGAATCGAAGGTGACCCGGTCGCCGGACTCCCACCCCGACACCGCATCCCCCACGGCCACGATGGTTCCCGCCGCCTCGTGGCCCATGATGATCGGAGGACGCCGGCGGCCGGTGCTACCGTCCATGCCATGGACATCGCTGCCGCAGATGCCGCAGGCGGCCACCCGAATGCGCACTTCGTCGTCCGCGATCGCGGGCTCGCTGACCTCCCGCAGGGCCAGTTGCATCGTGTCTTCGAGTACCAGTGCTTGCATCGGTTATCCCACCCTCTTGGACCGCTTCGGCGGCCAGTGTGTGTCATCGGGGGCGTGCAGTCAAGGTTGCGGGCCCTGGGTAGTCTCGCTGCAGAACTTCGAAAACTGTGGTATATTCGTGGTGGGGCAGATGCCAGAAACGCGCTGGGGAGCGCGCGCATCCTACGAGAGGGAGCAAGCATGCGGATCGCGAGTTTCTTCGCACTGGCCATGGCCGGTGCGATATCGGTCATCGCCGGTGCGGAAAGCCCGGACTACCTGGATTCCAAGCTTTACGAACTGGGCCTGCTGGGCGAGGCCTATGTCCCCGAAGACCCGATCCCGCGCGGCGGCGCGTGTACGGACGGCATTTACTACGATGATGGCAGCTACGAGAGCTATGGGTCACAGGGGGCGCAGAAGGCCGGGTTCGTGCAGCTGTTCACGGTCGATCAACTCCCCTTCCAGTTCGACACGGTATGCGTTTGCCTGGACCGGAATCCCAGCGCCAGTTCCCAGATTCTCGGCGAGATCGCGTTCTACGCCGACGACGGCCCGAACGGTGCGCCGGGGACACTGCTCGGCAGTGTGTCACGCACGATCAGCGGTATTACGGAGCAGACGCCCTGCAGTTTCATCGAGATCGACCTGAACGACGAGGCACCGCTGCTGACGCGCGGCAATGTCTACATCGGTCTGCTGTACAACGCCGTGACCAATCCCGGGATATACATCGGTGGTGATACCTCGGCGAACACCCCACAGCGGCCGATCTATCGGACCTTCAACGGCACGGACTTCACCACCCTGGAAGGCACGCTCTTTGAAGAATACCGGGCCGTAGCCTTTCGGGCGCGTGGAGAGAACATCTGCAACGAAGAGGTCGACGGCGTACTGATCGGCAGTTCCCCGCGCTGGGATCGCGTTGTTTACAACGGGATGCCCACCTTGAGTTGCGAGAGTGTTCCCTCGGATTCCGCCAACGATGACCTGCCGTACCAGGTCATCCCGGTGTCGTCGCCCTTCGGCGGTCTGTTTACCGCCGAAATCACGAGCACTACCCCGCAGATAGATACGGTCATGATGCTATACTGCTCGCCGTTTGACCCCGAGAACCCGACGGCGAACCTGATCGCCTACGACGACGATGGGGGCTCGGGCACCTTGAGTGCATTCACCGCGTCGGACGGCCTCGACCTGAGTCCCGGGGTGCGCTACGAACTTGTTGTCACCCCTTTTGCGCCACTGTCCTTTAGTGATTTCCGCGTATGCATCGGCAATGGGTATACCCGGGAACGGGATTGCATCGCGTCGGTACAGGACACGCTGGGTGCGGCGTCGCCGCACTATGATCGCATCATCGCCGCGGGCGCGGTGACGACCTGTACAGCGACGACGGCCGACACGGTGCAGGACAACATGCCTTATGCAGCCATTCCCTTTGAACTTAACACGGGCGGCCTGTTTGAGGTCACACTGAACGACGCGAACACGAGCATACTCGACCCGGTCATGACACTGTACTGCGATCCCTTCGATCCCGGGAATCCCGGCGCAAACGTGATCGCCTACGACGACAACGATGGCGAAGGCATGATGCCGGCCTTCACACTGGACGATGGACTGGTGCTCAACACGAACACGAAGTACTGGTTGGTGGTTTCGACCTGGCTGGGTGAAGATGGCGATGGGGGCACCTTTGACCTGTGCTTTGGCGGCGATGTGCGCGTGGGCTATCCCGTGGCCGGCTGCGAAGACGATGTGCTCTTCGGCCATATACCCACCTCCCCACTCGACCTCTGGAACGGACACAATGTTGCCAGCAACATCACGTCGCGCTATCTGGAGTACTTCACCGGGCTCAGCGATCCGATCCGCGCGCTGACCTGGTACGGCTTCATTGCGACGCCGAATCCAGTGCAGGCGTGTTCGCCGGGGCCGGCCGAGTTCACCGTGGACTTCTATGCCGACGACGGTGGCGAGCCCGGATCGCTTGTGTACTCCGAGACCCTGGCGCCGACGATCGTTCCGACCGGCATCCAATACGATGATGCATCCCATTTTCAGCTTATCCGCTACTCCGCGAACCTGAGCAGCGAAGTATTCCTCGGGGCCGGGTGGCTGCGTATCGTGGCGCAGGACGCCGAAAGCTGCACGACCTACTGGATCCTGTCCAACCAGGGTGACAGCACGTCGGGGACGACCCAGGGCGACGGCGGGACCTTCACCAACGGCTCGCTCGACTACGCCTTCTGCCTCTACTCCGAAGCGCAAACGACACAGCATGCCGCGGACACGGACCAGGATTTCACGATCAACCTGAGCGAACTGCTGCGCGTGATTCAGTTCTTCAACAGCAACGGCTACCACTGCGAAGCGCTGGGTGAGGACGGCTATGCGCCCGGTCCGGGCGACGAATCCTGTTCGGCGCACAGCGCGGACTACAATCCGGCGGACTGGGAGATCAGCCTGAGCGAGCTGTTGCGGATCATTCAGTTCTTCAACAGCGGCGGCTATCACGTGTGCGACGAAGGCGAGGACGGCTATTGCCCCGGGCTCTGATTCGACTCCTGCATTGAGGAAACGGTACGGCATGCGGGATACTCTGCGCATGCCGCACAATCTTTCTGAAGGGGCCGCACCCGGCCTGCGCAACGGGCTTCTGGGCTGGGCCGTGATTGCGGTGGTGATCGTGCTGCTGCGCGGCCTGCGCTGGGACGAGAACTACGAGTTCGCGCAGGTGATGAACGGGCAGATCCCCTACCCCGCCGATCATCCGCTCTATCAGTACACCCGCAGCTTTTTCAGCCTGCAGCCGTGGTCGCTCACGGCCGTGATGACCTTCGCGCCGGGGCCCTTCTTCGCGAACTTTCTGCGCAACACGTTCATGCTCTGGGCGACGGTGCTGCCGGCCTATGCGATGACTTTCGGTATCGCACGGCGGCCGGTTTTCGCGCATGCTGCGGTGCTGCTCACGCTCGCCGGAATTCACACCCAGTTCTTCAGCAATTACCCCGTGCAGATCTGGCCGGACATCTACTCCAATGGGCACATCGGCCAGGGCTGGGCCCTGATGACGCTGGCCTGCTGGCTGCTGCGGTGTCCACGCACGGGCTGGCTGCTCTTCGGCTTCATGCCCGCCGTGCACCTGGGGCAGTTCCCGCCGCTGGCAATTTGTGGTGCGTTCCTGCTGGCGTGGCTGTTTCTCCGCGGGCGCTACCGGGAACTCGGCACCGCGCTGCGCTGCTTGGCACCGGGCATCATGGTCGCGGTGCTACTGTGGTTGCTGGTTCACGTATCCGCGCCCCCGTCGCCCAGTACTGGCGCTTGGATGGCCGATGTGGATCCGGTGGCCGTACTTCAAGGGTACCTGACGCACTTTGCATCGCACCGTTCACTGCCTTCGTGGAGCGGGCACATTCCGCTCGTGCTGCTCGTGACGGTGATCTGCGTGCTGGGGCGAAGCTCGCGCGCACGTATCCCCCTATACACCTATGTCGGGGCGCTTGCCGTGCTCGCGTGGGGTATCGCGCTGACCCACGCCGCACTCGGCGGCGGCACGCCGGAGATCCTGCTGCGCTGGATGCCTTATCGTATCCTGAACCACGCCGCACCGATTCTGATTGCGCTGGCCTTTGGGATCCTGGCGCGTGTTCCCGCGGCGGGCCATCGCCTCGCCGGGCTGTTGTTGCTGAGCCTGCTGCTTCGACCAGTCGCGGCCAGGATCTTGCCGGATGACTTCTATGCACGCTATCTCGGCGGCGGCGAGGCGTGGCTGTTCCTGCTTGCGGGCGCAGCCCTGGCGTCCGCTGCGGCCGCCCGGCGGGAACCGGTTGCTTGGCTGGCGCCGCTCATCCTGGTGATGGTGCTACTTGCGTCGGGCCATCAGTTCGGCGCGGCAGCGTTGGCTGCGGGTGCAGTGATCTACTGCGGGCTGACCAAGCTACCGACGTCCGCCAGACTGCGCCGCCTGCCCGCCGCAATGGCCGTGATGTTGTTGCTACTCCTCGCATTCCAACAATGGACCGTGCGCAGGCACCTCCCGCGCAGCGACTTCGACGCGGTGGTGTCTGCACACTTCGCCGCGCACGACGCGCGCGATGCGATGCTGCTCGTACCGTATCAACAGGAAGCCATGCAGGCGTGCACCGGCCAACCCGTGATGACCGACATGGCCACGCTGACCTGGATCCCCTACCAGCCGGAACTGGGTCCGGGGCTGTGGCGGATGTACCGCGATCTCTACGGAGTGGATGTCGCGCCGGGTCTCGCGCCGCCCATGCCACCGCACGCGTGGCATGAAGTGTGGCCCTCGAAAACGCCGGACGAATGGCACGCACTCTCAAAGCGCTACGGCTTTAGCCACGTCGCCGCGCCCGGCTTCATGGCCCTGCCGCTGGATCCGATGCTGACGGCGGGGGGCATGACCCTGTATCGTGTGCCGCAAATGGACCCGGCCTCATGAGCACCACACCCCGCCCCATCGACGCGCCCAAGGGCCTCTGGACCGGTGTCGGCGCGCTCGTGCTCTTCGCGATCATCGCCGTGGGTGTGCGCGGGATTCGCTGGGACGAAGGCTATGAGCACGCGCAGGTGCTGGCGGGGCAGGTGGTCTATCCCCCCGGGCACCCTTTGCCCTACTACCTCCAGTCGGCCTTCAGTTTTCAGACGCACAGTCTCGCGTGGCTGATGATGGCAGGGGCCGGGCCGATCTTCATCAACGGGCTGCGCAATGTGCTGTTTCTATTGGCGACCCTTTTGCCTCCCTATCTCTTCGCGGCGCACCTGACCGGCCGGATTACCTGGGGCTTCGCCGCGGCGCTCATCTTCCTGCAGGGCAGCTACCTCGAGTTTGACGGCAGCTACCCGCTCGCCGTCTGGCCGCAACTCTACTCGAACGGCCCCATCGGCGGCGGCTTCGCGCTCTTCACGCTTTACCTCGCGCTCGCGGGTTATGGCCGTGCGGCCGCGCTGTGCTTCGGCCTGATGCCTGCGGTTCATCTCGGACAGTTCCCGCCACTGCTTGCGCTCGCGCCTTTCGGGCTGTGGGAGTACCGGCGCTACACACGCAAACGCGCGGGGACGCATCCCTACGATTGGCTGGTGGTGGGACTCGGTTTGTGCGGGTTGTTCTGGGTCTATCTGCATCTGGGCACACCGCGATTCGGGTTGACCGCCAAGGGAACTCCGGAAGTCGTAGACGCCATTTGGCGCGCCTATACCTTTCACCTCGATCCGCACCGTCAGTTCCCGCCGGCCAATGGCCATCTGCTGGCCATTGGCACGCTGCTCCTAGGATCGGGGCTTTCACTGCGCAGCGATCGCGCACGCACACAGTGGATGGCGAAGGGACTGACGCTCTTCGCCGCGGTAGTCGCGGCAACCGTCTGGGGCACGATGACCCTGCATTCGTGGCTCGGTGAAGATCTGCCGCGCGTATTCATCGTGTGGATGCCCTACCGGCTACTGAATCTCTTGCCGCCGGTATGCCTCGTACTCTGTCTCTTCGCCCTGCACCAGCTGCGTGCGAGGGCGTGTATATACATCGTTTGTGGTGTACTTATATTCGGAATCGCGCAGCCCTGGCTCGCCTTCCTATTGCCGATCAACATCAGCACGCGCTACTTTAGTGGGGGCGAAGCCGCGGCCTTCGGCCTTTGGGGCGCCGCATTCGCCGCCATGGTTGCCGCGCATTTCACGCGTGACGGAGCAGGTATCGTTGCAGCCCTCCTCTGCGCGATGGCCCTCGCGGCCTTCCATACCTTTGGCGCGGCCTGCATCGCCGCGGGCGGAATAGCCGTCGGGTTGATTGATGCGATAGCGCAACGGCGCAACATCCCGCAGGATTGGCGCACCTACACCGTGCCCGCCGTCGTCGCATTGTTGCTGCTTTCCGCGTTCATGCTGAACCTGCACCAGTTCAACTACCGCGCGCCCATCCAACAGGACTCGGCCGAGTACCAACGCGAGGGACGTCACGACGCCGCAACGAATCCGGTCCTCGCACCGCCGGACGCCGTCACGCTACAGGCACGTACAGGACATCCGGTCTTGTTCGA
>JAUIKJ010000080.1 GCA_030430835.1 Candidatus Hydrogenedentota bacterium | reverse complement strand
GGGGGGCTGCGCCGCAATGTCGACTGCGTGTATTTGCACGATGTTTGCGTGGTTCAGCTTGGCCGCGGCGCGGGCTTCGCGTTGGAAGCGGTGGACGACTTCGTCGTCGTGGCTGAAACGATCAAGCAGGAATTTCATCGCCACGAGCCGATCGAGCGCGGTATCCTGCGCGAGGTAGACCATGCCCATGCCGCCCTGGCCGAGGCGCTGGCGGATCACGTAGGGTCCAAATGTCTTACCGAGCATATCGGGTTCTGCAGCGGGACGCATAGCTTCTCCCCACACCAGTCTAGCACATGACCGGGGCAGGTCTCAGTCCGTCATATCCGCGAGAAAGGCCGCGAGCGCATGGCCGAGCGCGTGGTGCCCCATTCGATTTAAGTGCCGATCCCGGGGATAGAAATACGACTCCGGCGCCGTTTCCCCCCGCGCGAGTTCCTTCGTGCCATCGAGGTGGGCCACGCCGTTTTCGCTGCACCAGTCGGCGTAGAAATTCGCCACACGGCGCGCGTCGTACGCGTCGGCCGTCTTCCCATAGTGATCGAGCACGCGGGCAAAGACTGCCGGCGAAACCATGTGCGTCTGCGGGACGGTCATCACGACCAGGCGGATCGCGGCTTCGTTGCACTGGCGCAGGATTTCGTCGAGATAGCGGCGTGTTGCGTCGTAGGCTGCGGCCGTTCGCGGATCGGGCGTGTGCTTCAATTGATCCAGGCTGTACCAATCGGACGACCCGAGATCGAGCCGGTGGTCGAGCCGATTCAGGCGGGCCAGAATAAAAGCGTAGAGATGGCTATTCGCCGCGAGCCACGAAGGTTCCGCAGCCGGGTCCGACGCGCCCGTGTCGCGGTTCTCGTAGGCATCCCGCCGCTTTTCGCGCGCCGTCACTTTGCGCTGAATAATGCCCCCGTTCTCCAGGACGTCATTCGTCAGGCACGCGGCCAGAATGACCATGTGCGCGCCAAGTTCGCGGGCGCGCGCGATCTGCCGCCGGTGTTGTACCTGGCTGTATCCGGTTACGGCCAAGTTGTGGATGCGCAATGCCGGGTCGGCGCGGCGCTGTTGTGCCTCGGCCACGGAGAAAAAACTTTCCTCCTCTTCCACGCCGTGCCCCCAGGCGAATGAATCTCCGAGTCCCACGATGACCGCGCCCTCGGGGGGATGGGAGAAAGGGTCATCGCGGTAGCCGTGAGCGTTGGTGCGGAGTGCCACGGAAAACTCCGGGCGCTGGAGCCGCGCCACGGTATTGGGGCGCATCACGTACCCGAGATCCGCGTCGGGTACGTAGAGCGACCGCCCCTCCGCATCAACGGCCTCCGTTGCTTCCAGGAGATGCAATTGGCGTATGGTCCACTCGCCCGCCGCCGCAAGGAGCATCAGGGTGCATCCGAGCAAGAAGGCATTCGCCAATCCCGCGCGGAACCGGGTGCCGGTACCCGAAGCGGGCGCATCGCCGGCGGGTGCACCGGATGGGGGCTTGGCGTTCATGAACAGCTTTCGGTGGACGGTAGGTTGCGCCAGTGAATCTAGCATCCGCCGTCCGCGCTGCACAATCATCGGGTGTGCGTGGCTACTCCGGCACGGGTGTCCACGCCACGGGAAGCATGACCTCATTCCGCCGGAATATCGGCAAGGTCCAGGGCGGGTCATAGCGGGCATAGGTGGCTTCGCCAACCACCGCGATCGCATCGCGTGCGAGCGCTTCGTGCAGCTTCGCTTCCTTCTTCAGCATCTGCTCGTGCTTCCCGCGCAGGGAAAAGCGGATCACCGCCACGGTCTGTTCCGGGATGGTGACGATCTCCACGTCGGGATTCGTGGGCCGGGGCAGGGTGTCCTGCGTATACTCGCTGGGCATGATGAAGCGCACCAGTTGTTCCCCGTCCGCGCTTGCCTGGGTGACTGGGGTCGTCATCGCGATCTTGCTTGAGGTGTCGGCTTCCTGCGTGACCGGCGCGGTCATGGCAATCTTGCTCTCGTCCACATTGTCGCCAAAGATGTAGTCGGCGAGCGGCCGGAAGCCTTGATTCATGGCCTCGCCGGCATCCTGATCCAGGCGCACCTGGGCCGCGAGCATCTCCGGATAGCGCCGGATCTCGTAGCCCTTGCCCTTCTTGAGCACGTCGTAGTCCGGTTTCTCCACCATTGCGCGGGCCATCTGCGCGGGAGCGGCCACCGCCCCCGCGATCACCACGAGAATCAGCCCGGCCAGCAATCCCAAGAGCTTGGTACGTCGAGTCATGGTGTACTTCCTCCGTTTGAACATATTCGTAACATCGCGCATACTACGATCATTCCGGCACGCAACGGGGGTGAGGCCAGATCCGGGATGTGCCGCGGCACGCCGGAGGTGATCAAGATGCGGCCAGGACGTTCCCGGGGGAATGGAGGAAAGGGCATCGACGCGCGGGTTACAGGGCGAGGCGTGCTGCTGGCGATGCTGCCGGTACTGGGTGCGGTGCAGGCGCTTGCCGGTGCGCCGGGCAATCCCAACGGACACGCCGAAGACTGGTGGGCTTTCGAGCCCGTGACCCGGCCAGCGGTGCCGGTATCTGCGGGCGACAACTGGTCACGAAATCCCATCGATCGCTTCGTGCTGGCGCGCTTGCGCGCGGAAGGGCTGACGCCGGCGCCGCGGGCCGAAGAAGCAATCCTGGTGCGCCGGCTCTACTTCGACCTGATCGGGTTGCCGCCCACCCCCGAAGAACTCGACGCCTACTTCAACAACGCATCGGCGGATCCCTGGGCGGCACTCGTGGACCGGCTGCTGGCTGACCCGCGATATGGCGAACATTGGGCGCGCTTCTGGCTCGATCTGGTGCGTTACGCAGAATCCGACGGCTGGAACAAGGACTCGTATCGGCCCAACGCCTGGCGCTACCGCGATTACGTCGTGGATGCATTCAACGACGACAAACCCTATCCGGCGTTCGTCCGTGAGCAGATCGCAGGCGACGAGATGCCTGGTGACGATCCGGCACAGGAAATTGCTACCGGCTTCCTGCGCCTGGGTATCTACGAATACAACCAGCGCGATGCGCGGTCGCACTGGAATGACATCATGAACGAGATCACCGATGTCACCGGCGATGTCTTCTTCGGACTGTCCATGTCCTGCAGCCGCTGCCACAACCACAAATTCGATCCCATTCCGCAAACCGACTACTTTTCCCTGCGCGCCTTTTTTGAGCCGCTGGTGTGGACCGATCGGGCGACCGCGACGGATGCGGATCGCGCGGCATGGCAGGCGCAACAGGAAAACTGGGAGCAGGCGACCGCGGGCATCCGCGCGGAGATCGATGCGCTCTGCAAGCCCTACTACGAGAAAAAGTGGGCCTCCACCGTTGATAAGTTCCCCCTGGACATTCAGGCCTGCTTCAACAAACCCGAGGCCGAACGTGATTCCTGGGAACAGCAGATGGCCTATCTCGTCGAGCGCCAGTTCTACGAGGAAGGTACCCCCGCGCTCAAGACCATGTCTGAAGAAGACAAGGTCACACTGGAAGCACTCGAGGCTCGGCTCGCCGAGTACGACGCGGTCAAGCCCAAGCCCTTGCCCGAAGCCATGGTAGTCCGTGACTTTGCCGGCGAAGCGGCACCGACCCGTATACCCGGACGCCGCGATGCGCCGCCGGTCCCGCCGCGTTTTCTGACGGTCTTCGCGAGCGATCCCGCGTCACCGCCGGAGATTCCGAAGTTGCCGGCATCAACGGGACGGCGCACGGCGCTGGCGAAGTGGATCGGGCGCGACGACAACCCGCTGACGACACGGCTCATCGTCAACCGCATATGGCAACAGCACTTCGGCCAGGGTATCGTTGCTTCTCCCAGTGACTTCGGCCACCTGGGCCAGCGGCCAACCCACCCGGAACTGCTGGACTGGCTGACCACCGATTTCGTGGAACATGGTTGGCGCATGAAACGCCTGCACCGGCAGATCGTTCTGTCGGCCACGTGGCGGCAGTCGGCGGCGCACCCCGAAGCGGACATGCAACTGGCAAAGGATCCTGGCGAAACCTTGCTCTGGCGCGCCCGGGCGCGACGCCTCCGCGCGGAGGAGATCCGCGATGCGATGCTCTACGTCTCCGGTGAACTGGATTCATCCATCGGCGGACCGAGCGTAAAGAGCACCGTGCCGCGCCGCGGCTTGTATGTCATCAGTAAACGCAACGCCCCGGATCCGCTGCTCTATGCCTTCGACGGTGCCACCGGCCTGACCAGTGTGGCGCAGCGCCTGGACACGGTGACGCCGACCCAGTCCCTGCTCATGATCAACGGTGACTACACGCTGCTGCTGGCCCGCAAGCTTGGTGGCCGCATGCGCCGGCTGGAAGCGCAGGGGGCAGACGTCGCGCTGTCCTACGGGTTCCGCTTGGCCTGGGGCCGGGCGCCAACGGCGACGGAGTTGGAACGTGCCCTGGCCTATGTGTTTCCGGAAGATGCCGAAGACAAGACAAAGATGGACAGCAACCATCTCATTGATTTCTCGCACGTGTTGCTTAACGCCAACGAGTTTCTCCATGTTCAATAGACCACCCCATCACGAGTTGCTCTGGTCCCGCCGGGAATTCCTGCGGCGAGCCGGCGGCGGTTTCGGCGCACTGGCGCTCGGTTCGCTGCTGCACGCCGATCAGGCACGCGCGGCGACGGCCCCGCTGGCGCACCATGTAGCGCAAGCGAAGAGTGTGATATTTCTCTTCATGGAGGGCGGTCCAAGCCATATCGATCTGCTCGACCCCAAGCCCCTGCTCAACGAACTGGCGGGCAAGCCGCTGCCGGACAGTTTCGTGGAACCGCTCACCGCGATGGGGGAGAAGGGATCCCCGCTCCTGGCCGCACCGAGAACCTGGAAGCAGCATGGCGAGAGTGGGCTCTGGGCCTCGGAATGGATCCCGGAGATTGCGCAGTGCCTCGACGATATCGCGGTGATCCGCTCCTGCTGGACTGATGGTATCAACCATGCCGGCGGCGTGTGTCAGATGAACACCTGCATCAACACCGCCGGGAGGCCCTCCCTGGGGGCCTGGGTCAACTATGGCCTCGGCAGCGCGAACGAGAACCTGCCCTCCTTCGTCGTATTGTGCGACAACAACGGGCGCCCCGTGAATGGGCCGCGGAACTGGGGCAGCGGATTCATCCCCTCCTCGAACCAGGGCGTGCGCATTAATGGCGCGCGCGACGAGCCGATCGCGAACCTGAACCTGCCCAAGGGTTATACAGCCGAGCGCCAGCGGGAGAAGCTGGCGCTGTTGCAGGAATTTAACGCCGCGCACGCGGCGCGCACGCAGCAGGACGACGCGCTGGATGCGCGCATTCGGAGCTATGAACTGGCTTTTCGCATGCAGGCCGAGGCACCGGAGGCCGTTGACCTGGCGCGGGAACCCGAGCACATCAAGACCCTCTACGGCCTCGACCACAAGGATACCGAAGCCTTCGGACGCAACTGCCTGCTCGCCCGCCGGCTGGTCGAACGTGGCGTGCGTTTTGTGCAGTTGTACAGCGGCACAGGCAGCAAGTGGGATTCGCACGACAATATCGAGCCAGATCACGCGAAGCTGTGCCGTTCGATGGACAAGCCCGTCGCGGGATTGCTACGGGACCTGAAACAGCGCGGCCTGCTGGATGAGACCCTTGTCGTCTGGGGCGGCGAGTTCGGGCGCACGCCGATGAGTGAGAAGGGCGACGGGCGCGATCACAATCCGACGGGCTTCTCCATGTGGATGGCCGGCGGTGGCGTGAAGGGCGGCCAGGCAATCGGCGCGACCGACGAACTCGGCCTCTATGCCACCGAAGACCGGATGCACGTGAAAGACATCCATGCGTCCATTCTCGGCTTGCTCGGACTCGACAATCTGGAACTGACCTTCGATCACAATGGCCGCCTCGAACGTCCCACAATCAACGAAGGCAGCTTTAACCGAAAGCTGGTGACCGGCTGACGGGACCTGTCGCGAAGGCTTCGCGCGTCGCGGCGTATCAAACAGGGTCAGGCCGGTCGTACCGCATTGCCTATCGTCCCCTTGCCGCCCCAGGCGAACTTCGGCTAGGGTTGGGGCAACCGCTTCGTGCAAGGAGATCCTTCCGCATGTTTGCCCATGTTGCCCCTATCGTCGCCGTGATGCTTCTCGCGTTTCCTGTTTTCGCCGCGGAGAAGATAGTGCCCCTGGAGATCGGCGCGACTGCGCCCCCCTTCGAACTGCCGGGTGTCGATGGCCAGACCTATACCCTGGACAGTTTCGCGGACAAGGACGTGCTTGCCCTGGTCTTCACCTGCAACCACTGCCCCACGGCCCAGGCCTATGAAGACGACCTCATCCAGATGGCCACGGACTACGCGGACAAGAGCGCGGCGATTGTCGCGATCTCGCCGAACGATCCCGAGGCCCTGCGTCTGGACGAGTTGGGCTACACCGATGTCAGCGATGGATTCGAGGACATGAAGTACCGCGCGGCGGACCGTGGATTCAACTTTCCCTACCTCTACGACGGTGACACCCAGACGATGTCGCGTGCCTACGGTCCACAGGCCACGCCCCATTGCTTCGTATTCGGCAAGGATCGCAAGTTGCGCTATGTCGGCCGCGTGAACAACAACGAGCGTGAAGGCAAGACAACCGACCATGATCTGCGCAACGCGATCGACGCGCTGCTCGCGGGTGAAACGGTCCCGGTCGAGAAGACGCCCGCCTTCGGCTGCTCCACGAAGTGGTCGGACAAACGCGGCAGCGTGGCGGCCGCTCTCGAGAAATGGGCGAAGGAAGACGTTACGCTCGAAGTCGCGACCCTGGATGAGATTCGCGGGGTGATGAAGAACGACACCGAAAACTACCGCCTCGTCAATCTCTGGGCCAGCTGGTGCATCCCTTGCCGGGTTGAGTTTCCCGAGCTCATCACCATCAAGCGGATGTACAGCACACGCCCCTTCGAGTTCGTTTCCATCAGTGCCGACGCGCCCGAAGCCAGGGAGAGCGTGCGGTCTTTCCTCAAGGAAATGCAGGCATCGAATCGAAACCTGATCAGTGACAACGACGATTCCTATGCGCTGATCGACGCTGTGGGCGCTGGGTGGGAGGGGGTACTGCCCTACACGGTGCTCCTCGCACCCGGCGGCGAGATGGTCTACAGCCACGCCGGCCAGATCGATCCCCTCGAATTGAAGCGAGCCATCGTCGACAAACTGGGCCGTACCTACAAATAGCCCGCAGTCAACGGCGCAAGGCGGGCTTATAGAGCAGGTAGGCGCCGATCACGTTGAAGGCACACCACACGGCAAAGTGCACGCCAATGGGGTAGGGGTCCTTGTAGCCGGGCAGCGGCATGTCGAACCAGGTCCAGTACCACCAGCTCGGGAAGACCTCTGCATCGAGATACCACGGATAGAGAAGCGGGAACTCGCCGTGCGACACGAAATCAACGAAGACATGACCAATCGAACCCGCCAGCACGGACCAGGCGATTAACAGCCAGAAGTGCCGGAAGACCTCCGGCTGCTTCGCCGCGCGGATGGCGTCAACACCCAGGTTCCAGGATCGCGCCCAAAACCCCGCGCCTTCCCAGGGGGGCAGCTTGCGCACCACGGCATGCAGTCCAAACCAGAGGACGATACCGCCCACAACGCATGCGGGCTGGCCCAGCACCGAATGGCCAATGCCCTGTCCAAGGTGTCCACGTAGTGCACCGTTGATCCCATCGACCACATCCGGCATCGCCGACCCGACGCACATCGCCGGCATGTCGAAGACCCGCGGCCAGCGCCGCCACAGCGGCGCGACCAGGCCCTGATGCGACGGAAAGGCAAAGGGCATTCGCCTACTCCGCGGCCTCGTACATCACCGGGGGCTCCGCAATGCGCGTCGCGGGCTTAATCAGGATATTGCGGTACCACGCCTCTCCACCATGATCCTGCAGCGCGATGATCCCCTGCTGCGGATATTCCGCGTAGGGCGTCTCAAATTTGCCGATGGGCATGGTCATCTTCGAGAAGTCCGTCTCCACCACTTTCCAGCCGTTCATGGTGATGCTGACCGCTTGGCCGTGCACGCTGATGTCATAGCTGTTCCATTCGCCCGGCGGGAACGACATGTTGTACATCGCCGTCGTGTTGTCGTAGATACTGCCCGAGGTGTTCTTCGTGGGCTGCTGCCCATGGTCGTCCAGCACCTGCACCTCGAATCCACGAATGTCGGGATTGCCCGGCGGCTTGCGCAGGAAAAGGCCGCTGTTCGCGCCCGGGGCGACCTTGAACTCCAGGTGCAGATCGAAGTCACCAAACTGCTCCTTCATGTAGCCTACATATCGCAGGGGCGTGATCGTGACACCATAGATGTGCAAGACACCGTCCTCGATTTCGAAGATCTCCGTGTCATCCGAGGTGTTCGTCCAGCCCGACACATGCTCCGCACTGAGCAGGTCGATCCAGCCCGGCCCCTCCGGCGCGGGTGTCAGGGCACCGACCGGCATCGGCTTTGATTCCCCGACAGACCCCGACCCCAATTGGTAGCCCGCGTAGATGCCCACGAGCAGCAGGGCAATGGCGATCAGCATTTTCTTCATGGCGTTCTTCCTCAGTCGTTGTGGCGAAAATGGACGAAGAGCCGCCCGAAATTCTTGCTGTCCTTGTCCACGCGGTGGTACATCCGCTTGATCTCCGGCCGCTGGAGAAAGCGCAACACCGTCTTTTTCAATTGGCCGCTTCCCTTTCCGGGGATGATTTCCACCGTCGGGATACGCTTGCGCACCGCCTGATCCATCGCATCCTGCAGCGCTTGTTCGATCTTCGCGCCGCGGTTGTAGATTTCGTGGAGGTCGACCTTAATACGGGCCATGATGCGTGCCTAGTCTCCCTTGAGCGGGCCAAAGCGCATAAGCGTACCAAAAAACAGGTAGCGATAGAGAAACTGCATGCGCGAGCCCGGGCACCGGGCCAGCTCCCGCTGGAAGGCCGTATCGACTTCCCGCGTAAATGCCCCTCGCGGGTGCCGGGCCAGGACCGCATGCCGTACCCCGCGCGAGAACTCCCAGAGCCGGATCCCCGTGCAGTCCATGGTCGTCGCGTGGTGCAGCAGGTAGGCTTCGGAACCGTCTGCCGGGAATACGCCGACATTGATATGTAGCGCGATGATGTCCGCCAGCGACCGTGACCGAGCCGGATTCCAACCCGCACCGGCCGCGAAAGCCAGGGCCGCATCCGCGCTGGTCTGGGTGAAGCACTGGCACGGCGCATCCAGAGCCGCGTCGGTCAGGCCGTAATCGTGGTAGAGCGTCGCAACAAAATAGAGCTCGTCATCGAAAGCGCGGCCTTCCTGCATCGCCAGCATCCGGCCCCAGAGATAGGCGCGCATGCAATGGCCCAGCAGTGCGGGCGACGAGACCGCCGCCACGGCATCCATGGCGTCGCGGGCGACCGCTGAGTCCGGCGGCTGCAGGCCCTCCACCATGGGCACAGTCAACGCGTGGGCCGGAAGACCGGTCACGCGCTTCGCCAACGACGCCCCCAACGCGAGTTGCACCCGAAGTGCCTGCCGCGCGAGTGCCCAGCGATCCCCCACAGACAGGATCCCCCGTGTCTCCCGAAGCCAGCCATAGGTGCCGAGAGCTGTGGACATTCAGTTTCTAATCCTCAAGACCAGCAGGGTCTGATCGTCTTCGGGGCGCTCGCCGCGCTGGTGGAGACGGAGCGCATCCTTCACGGCGCTGACGAT